>NZ_MUZW01000046.1:0-3187 GCF_003266085.1 Methanosphaera sp. DEW79
AACAGTAATAGCAGGAGAAAACAATGCATATGCATCAAGTAACTATTCATTCATGTTTACAAACACAGTAAAAATACCAACAAAAATAAATGCAACAGCAAATGTAGTAAACAATAAAACAGCAGTTGTATCAGTAAAAATCTATGATAACAACAACAAACCAGTAACAGGAAATACAAAAGTTGTAGTAAAACTCAATGGAAAAACACAAGCAACAACACACGCAGAAAATGGAGTAGCAGACTTAAATATAACAGTTCCACAAATTAAAGGAATGTATAACTTAGTAGTAGTAACTGGTGAAACAGCAAAATATCTTGCATCACAAACAACTATACCACTAAGAGTCTAGAAAAAGTTTTGGAGGATCATGGTCCTCCAATACATTTACTCATTTTAAATAAAACTTATTTTATTAAAAAAAAGTATTTTATGGAAATAAATTATTTAAGACGTCCATAATCATCTATAATATCTTCAATAGACTTATCTTGGCCTAATTTTTTAAGCATATCTTTTGCAGGATTGGTTCTATTTTTTACTCTTTCATATAATGATTCAAGAAATACTTCTTCACCATATCCACGTTCAATAAGTCCTTCTTTTGACAAGTCTAGTATTTGTTTAATTAGTGTGTATAATTTATCCTCATCTACAAAGTTAGGTAGTTGTCTTTTTACAAATAACTTTCTAAGTTCTGATGCATTATATCCTCTGTGATATATTACCTCATCATTTTCAAAGATTTCTTCTAATTCATATAATTTATTCTTTAATCCTAATTGAAATGCTCCAACACATAGAACATCTTTTATTGGTTGTGTACATGAACTTCTATATTCTATTGTTCCACGATATGTTAAATCTAGAAACTTAAATGAACGAAGATATTCTATATCACTAATCTTAGGAGTAATTGTTATTTTATCATACACTCCCTTATCACAGTATTCTCCTTCTACAGAATCCTTTCTAAAGTAGTCCATTATGTTGATTGTTGGAAAATTCACATAAAGACCATTTCTCATTGTACAGTATATATTCAATGATTCAATATATGCCATTAGATCATCAATATCCTTTAGTTGTGTTTCATACATACCAATATTATGTGGATTTATTCCATGTGTACTATCCTGCCAGAACATATCTCTACAACATAGTAAATCCTCATTTTCTCCAATCAACACTGAATTTGAGAAAAGTATTGCTTTTATTGGTTCTAATTTTGAGAAGATATTGATTGTTTTTATTAAATTATCATAGTTAACATCAAGTTGTATCTGTGATGCACTTGAAAACATTCCATATTCTGGATGATCATGGAAGTATTTTGGTAGTTTTGAATATCTTGAATATGAACAAAGATGATGATATAACATTTGATATCTTTCATTTGGTATTGGTATGTGTTTATTGTATATTCTGTAGGGATTTATTCCAAGTCCTGTTAGTGTATGGTTGTGTTTTTCAAAAAGTTCTTTGAAAAAAGAATAATAATCACAGAATCGTTCATAGATATTGAAGAGATTTGTTTCTCGTCCAAATGAAAATTCTAAGTTGTTATATGAACAGTCATAGGATATTATGTCGTTGTTTTTTTTTATTTATTAATGAACAGATATGATTGTTATGATCTATTGTTTGTGGTTTGAAGTTAGTGTATTGTTTTTTAAATTCCTCTGTTATTTTATGTACTACTTGAAAGTCAACTGGTTTTTTTTCTAAATTTAATATTGGAATCTCTATTTCTATTCCTATGTAATTATTCTCATTATTCTTTGTTGGTTCTATAAATCTTTGATATAAGCCTTTTTTTATTTTATCTTCAGTGATAGTTGAGAAATTCTGCTTCATGCATTTCACCAAAATTATTAATTATACTCTCCCTTAAACTAGGATTAACATGATTCATTATGTAATTAAATTGATCTTCTGTTAATTTATAAGTATATTTATGAGATTTTCCTTTATAGATTATTTCTCCATCTTTAAGTGCAAATACTGTGTTTAATGGTACTAATTTCCATGGTTTATCATTTAATTTCTGTGTTGAGAAGTATATTGTCTTGTTTATTCTCTGGTAATGAAGGGAATTTCTTGTATTTGAATGTGCATATGTGTATGTTCCATTGGATATTATTAGATTTAATTTGTTTCCTTCTGCTAGTTTTGATATTATTTTGTTAATGAAGTTAAACTGTTCTCTATCACTTAAGGGTTGTTGTCTTTCTTTGTAGTTAAGTCTGTCAATAATGTACATTAATATTCTTTCTGAATCTGTGTTTCCATCTTGTGTTTTTTTATATTTATTAAGAAGATCACACTTGAATATTGTTCCATTATGTATTAGTACCCATTTTCTACCATTGTTATCTTCACTGATAAAGGGATGACAATTTGCTACATCCATATTTCCCATTGTTGCAAGTCTTATATGTGCTAGTGCAGATTTTGTATAAATTGGATTTTTTAGTATTTCTTTTAAGTGTCGACTCTCTGTTGCTTCTATTGGTTCTTTTTCAATGTGTGGCTGTTTGTTGTTCATTAGTGCTAGCCCCCATCCATGTGGATGCATATTACAATGTCTATAGAAACTTTTTAAGTAATTGTTTATATGGACAGGTTGCTGACTACTAACACCAAATAATTCACACATTGTTTTTACCTCATTTTTATTTTTTTTCCTTTTATATAATACTAGAAATAGATTTTTATAGTATAATATCTCTTTTTTAAGTTATTTAAACTATTAACATGTTTTTTATTTTAGTAAAAAAAATCACATAATATAACATTGTTAATTCAGTATATAACATTGTTATGTAATTAATAGTATATAAAATTTTAGACAATAACTAATAATACTACTAAAGATTCCCATCAATATCATGTTCCATGTGGAAGCATACTGGTAGGTTGTGTAGTGTGCTTAGGTCTTGGTATATTTTTTCTAGTAATGTTACGGGTATTTCTACGTATAGATGGTTTTTACATTTTGTGCAGTTGCATTTATTTTTATTTATGGTAACACCTCAAGTTGTTTAATAGTACATGTAACGATTAACAAAAAAAGAGTTTATAATTAATATTAAAAATTAGAATTTGAAATGAACATTGTATAACACATAAAAACAAAACCCCGAGAAAAACAAACAACCCATTCAACAAAACAACAAAAACACTA
>NZ_MUZW01000026.1:0-11069 GCF_003266085.1 Methanosphaera sp. DEW79
AAAGATATTAAGGAATCTTTTTTTTAAATTCAATTTTACAATAAAATTATTAATAATACCAAATATATCTTTCTATATGAAGAAAAAAACTATTGGAATTATATTATTACTAATTATTTTAATAATAGGGTCTTTTTTTCTATATATGGAATATATGAACTACTGTGATAGGGAAAATTTTAATAAAACAATAAAAACTGTTAGTGATTTTGAAAATAGAACTGATATAAACAGTATTGCTTTTGTTGATACTAGTCCTGTAACTTTAGATGAAGCAGTATCCTTTGAAAAGAGTTTTAATGAAAATATTACTATTGAAATCAACATATTAAATCAATATAAAAATCAGACAAGTAATAAAACCTATCAAGAGTATGTTGATATAGAAGTTAATCGTTTAATATATGAAAAAAGATCTGCTGAATTGACTCTTGAAATATGTGATTTGTGGAAAAAGGCAAAAACTGGTGAATTAAATCCATATGATGCATTAAGTAGAGTTAAAGAGATAAACAATCAAAGTACAGAAGTAAATAATAAAGTTAATACAGAAAAGATAAATGCAATTAATTACTTGGAAAAACATCCAAATCTTAATAAAACATTAACAGATTTAGGAATTGATGAAGACTTTAATACATATGAGTTAGATGGAGGAGGTCCTAATATTTCCAAATTTAATATTTATTATTAAAAGTAATATCTATTAATCTTTTTATACTTTTTTTTAAACTAAATCAACTACTCTTATAATTAAACTAATATATCTTTAAATATATAGATTATATTGTCTAATTAAAAGAAAAAATGGATTTTTGATTAACATGGATTTAAATTTTGATTTTACAGAAAAAAGAATAATAATTACGTCCTTTTTCTGTGTAGCATTCATAATTGCAAATCTTATCACAGTTAAAATAATTGATGTTAACTTTTTAGGTATGCAAACTCCTGCTGGAGTACTTATATATCCATTAATTTATATTTTAACCAATGTGATTACGAATGTTTACGGAGAAAAGGCAGCACAGAGAACATTAATTTTAGGTATTGCAACAAATGTTTTATTTGTATTTATGACAACATTAATACTAGTATTACCATCACCTAGTTTTTATACTGGTGATTCAAGTCTAGCATTTGTATTTACACAAACTCCTAGAATACTTATAGCATCATACTTCAGTTATCTTATGGGTAACTTAACAACTGCAAAACTCACAACTATTGTAAATAAGGGTAATTCTTTATTACGTGTGAAAAACCTTGGTGCTATTTTCACTGGTGAATTAGTTGATAACATAATATTCATTGGTCTATCATTTATTGGAACTGTGGCTATTGTGGATGTTGTAATAATGATATTCAGTCACTGGATTATTAGTATTGTATGGAACATAATTGCTCAACCATTTACTGAAAAAGTAACATCTTGGGCAAAGAAAGGAAAAGTTGAAGAAATATAAAACTTTTTCCTTCTTTTTTTTTAATAAAAAAAATAGTTTTTTTAATTTAAGGTTACATTACCTACATATATTGCATTTTCTGGATTAGATGAAAAGGCACTGTCAAATATGTAAATTTCAGCTCTTGTAGGAGTTGTACTTGAACTACTTGTTGTAGCAGTACCAGAAACTTTAATTAACTGGTCTTTTGTAGGATTATTTATATTCCATACAAGAGGACTTTTACCTATAACAGCATTATTAGAATCATAGAATATAACCTGCATCTCTAAATAATCATAATCTATTTTTGGTGTTAAATCACATGAAACTGTATACATGGAATAACCTTCACTAACAATAGAAATATCAGATACTTCTAAATTATTAGATATGTTATTACTATTATTTTGATTAGAAGTATTAACAGTGTTGGTTGAACTTATCAATGAAAATAAACCTACAACAGCAACACATATTACTATTAATCCAATAATTAATGCAAATACATTTTTTTCTCGCATATAACAAACCTCCTTTTAAATAAAAAGAAAAAATTCTTTTAATATGTATATTATATTATGTTGTTACGTATTAATTAATTTTATTAGATTAAATTCATTTTATAACAAACAATATAAAAAAAGAAAGATATTTCTCACTAAAAATAAATCAAGATATTACAAATCATTTTAATGGGTTTTACATCAAACAACTATATAATCAAGATATTTCTATAAATAGCAATAATTTTAAATACTTATTTTAATACAATAAAATTAAATAATACTACTTAATAAACTATAAATTATAATATAAAGTTATTAAAACTTTTATAAAAAATAGTAAGGAGAAAATTATGAGAGAAAAGAATATTTTAATTATAGTTATAGGAATTATAGTTGTATGTAGTTTAGTAGTAGGTGTGGGCATGTTATTAACTAATAATACAACACAAGAGAATAATACCACAGTAAATAATACTACTTCTAATATAACAATGAATAATACTACTAGTAATCAAACACCAAACACGACAGATACCAAAGTAACATCACAACAAGATAATACTCAAAAACAACAAACTACCTCTAAAAAGTCCACATCAAATAAAGACAGCACGCCTACAAAAGGAACATATAAAGGAGTAGAATATGAATTACCTGATAAATATCCATACTACAGTCCACAGGCAGGAAAAACATATCATAATAAAAAAGAAGCATATAAAGATATGAAAGATGCAATAGATGGTGGAATTGCAGATTAAATGTATATGATGGATTAATATTCCATCTTATTAAGTATTTTTTACTACTTAAAATATTAAGTTTCAATAATCAACATATTTAAGTTTATATTAATAGAAAATAAGTATTTTTTTTTAAAAAGAGAAAATTTAGTTAAGGAGGTTATGATTTATCTTTTAAGATTTTTAACCTCTTGTGTAAATAGTGCTAGAACTTCTTCTTCTAATCCTTCTACGAATTTTAAAGATCCAGCTACTTCATGGCCTCCACCATCTGCTCCAGCTTGTGGAATTTCTTCTTGTATTTTAGTAATTACATCGTTTAAGTTAAATTCAAACTCATTTTTAATTACTTCTGTTGCTCTTAGAACAGCAAAGTCTGGACCATTTGCAAGGGTCATTATTGGTTTGTCTTCTCCTTTTTCTTGTACTAATTTATCATGTACATATCCTGTTGTTTTTCCAGGTGCAGGATATGTGAATTTATGTGCATATTTTTCAACATCTAATCTGTTGAATTGTATACCATTATCAAAGTATTCTGTTTCAACATTTGGTAGGGCTGCTTTAAGTTGTGTTTCAACTCTTTTATCTGATTCTGTTATTAGTACATCTAGTAATTCTTCTTGACGTTGTTTATCTTCAAGACCTAATATTGTGTTCATTACACCTCTTCCATTCATGAATCTTAGGAAATATGCTTCAAAGTCTACACATGTAGCTACTTTATCAAGATCATCTCTTGTGTATCCTTCTTCTTCAGCTATTTTAAGGTATTGATCTACTTCCATACATTCTGCATGGTCTCCTACTGCTGCAATTCCAGGGAAGTGTCTTATTTTATCTCTTACATCAGGGTTTATCATTCCTGCTAGTTCTACAGCTAGTGCTCCTGCTGTAAGTTGTGAATCTCCACCTACAAGGTATGGGTTTACATGTATATCTACATAGTTATCTATTAGTGCTCGTCCATTTTCTACTTCTCCTGGGTAGTGATGGTCTACTACTACAGATTCTATTCCATATACTTTTGAATGTCTAAGTGCTGCTACATCTTCTTCTGTTGATCCATTATCTAGTAATACTAGTAATGGTAGTTTTTGTCCATGTCTTTCCATATCTTCTAGTGCATAGGATAGATCTTTTACTACATCTTCTAGTTCATAGAATGGTGCTTTACTAGGGGATCGTTTGAAAAAGTGCCATTCTGCATCTGCATCATTACTTTCCTCTCTTAGTATTGGTAGTACTGCTTGTTCTACTGCTATTCCTGCACATATTCCATCTGCATCTGCATGATGTCTTACTAGTATTGATCTTCCATCAAGTATTGCTCTTCTTATTGCTTTTGCTGCTTCTGCAAGTTTTGGTCTTAGTTTGTTTAAAACTTCACTGTTTTCTATCATTACTGATGTATCTGTAGGTTGTGCTTTTTGGTCTATTGATTTATCTATTAGTTCTTTGAGTTTTTCTTCTTCTGTTTTGTCTAGTTTTTCAATGGTTTCTGATTCTATTTGTATTTTTCCACCATGTATTGATACTTCTCCAAGTATTTCTACTACATCATCTACTTCTAGTTCTGGATACATTCGAACTCCAGGTTCATTGAATGCTGCAGACCATGTTATATCTGTTTCATCTCTTATTGTGAATATTGTTGGTCCACTTGTTTGTTGTATTTGTATGATTTCTCCTTGTATTGCTACGTTTCTTCCTAGGTTGTCCTCTGATAGGTCGCCTATTTTTGTTCTTTTAACATTTCTTTTTACTGTTTTTGTTTCGTAGTCATTACCGTATTTTATTTTTGAGTAGCTTAAATCAACATCCATTTTTCCTTTATGTGGTTTTATTTCTGCTATTTTAACTACTATCTTGTTTCCTACTTTTTCTTTAGGATTTCGTGTTCTTAGAAGTCCATAAACACTTTTACTTAGACTTACAAAGAATCCGTATTTTTCTACTCTGGTAATAACACCTTCATAGTCACTGCCTATTTCTAGGTCTTCTATTTGACATGAAGGATTTAATACATATACTATAGGATTAGTAGATGTATTTTTGTTGTTTTTCATATATGGTTCTCCTCTTGAATCTACTGTTTTTGGAACGTATTTATTCCTATTGTTTTAATTTAAATTAAATTATTCATGTGAAAAAAAGGGATTATTATTTGTTCAAGTTGTATTTTTTCTTTTTTTTAATTAATTTAATTAAAATTATTTTATTCATCTATTATTTTTGTTTTTTTTAATTAAAGTAGTTGTGTATATTTTTTTCATGTATTTTTTTATTTTTTCATACCTTTTATAAAAAACTTTATTAACTGTGATATACATATATATTGTTAGGCTAGGTTGGGAGGCTAGTGGTCTCTTGTAAGCTCAAATCCTCTATATGGAGCGACCGAAGTTTTTGGAGAGGCATATTAAATGCTAATAAGCCTATTTCTATGATGTAGAAGTTTCGTCCCGTAGGATTAGCGGTAGTAGGAATTCAACTGGAGGGTTGAATTTAACTATTTTAATTAATTGAATGGGTCAGGTCTGGAAAGAAGCAGCTCTGTTTTAGACAACTGATGTTTACGGATTAACGGGATGGAGTTATGGATTTAGATAACTTATTTTTATGAGGTATGTCCATCCAATTACATGCCGTTTATTATATGGAAATTATAGTTAATTATAAATGTAATGACTTACAAACTATAATATAGATTTCTTTTATGTATGTCGAGGTGGCCCAGCCTGGTACGGCGGTGGCCTGCTAAGCCACTGGACAGATGTCCACCCGGGTTCGAATCCCGGCCTCGGCGCTTAATTAATTTTAACAAGACTTTTTTTTAATAAACTTTTTTAATTATTTAATTCAATAAATATAATTAGAAAACATTTAATATTTTTTTAGTTAAGTGGGTTGAATAGAATGTCAAGTGAAGCTAATAAAAAGTTTGTATCTAATATTAAAAAGGAAATACAACAAAAAATTAAGACAGAGAATAAAAATATTAAAGCACTCAATGATGAAAACATGGAATTAACACGATCTATTGAGGGTTATTCTAATTTTTATCATGAAGTAGAACATTTTTTCACTGAAAGTATGGCTGATTTTAATGTTAAACAGGATGAACTTCCAGACTATTTTAAAAGTAATATTAATGAGGTGTACCAGAATTATTCACAGATTAGATTAGATGCTATTGATGAAAAAAATCACTTAAATGAATATATTCTACATTGTAAAAAAGAAATACAAACTAATCAAAGATCTTTAAAATTCTATAAGTCTCAATACTCTGATAGTGATATATTTAGTGAATGTCTTCCACTTGTTGATGTATATGAAAAGAAAATAGAGTTATATGAAAAAAATATTCAAAAAACTAATGATATAATATCTACTTTAGATGAAATAATTAATATTCTTAGTAATTGGAAATAAAAAAAAGAGTTTTAATAAAACTCTTATACCACTACTTTTTCAAGTCTTTTCATGGCTTTTTCTAAGTTTTTATAACTTTGTGCATAGGATAATCTCACATATTCACGTCCCATACTTCCAAATGCAAGTCCTGGAACTAGAATAACATCTTCTGTTAATGCTTTTTCAATAAATTCTTGTGAATTTCCAGCATGGAAAAATACATAGAATGCACCATCAGGATTACTACATTCAAGTCCCATATTATTTAATGATTCAACAACAAGATTACGTCTTTTTTCAAATTCATTTCTCATATCATTTACACATTGTTGGGATGATGTTAGTGCTGTTGTACATGCTTTTTGTGTTGCAGTATCTACACATGCTACATTATATTGATGTACTTTTAATATTTCATCTATTATTTCTGAATTACTTGAACAATATCCACTTCTAAGACCTGTCATTGCATATGCCTTGGAAAATCCATTGATTGTTATTGCATTATCTGTGTATGCTTGGAAGCTATAATGTTTTTTGTTGTATATTATTTTTTCATATATTTCATCTGCTATTATAATTATGTCTTTGTCTGTTGCAATATCTGCTATTGCCTTTATATCTTCCTTATCCATCACAGCTCCTGTTGGATTACATGGTGAATTCATAACAATGGCCTTTGTATTGTTTGTTAGACTTTTTTGAACATCATCTACTGTTGTTTTAAAATCATTTTCTATTGTTGTATTTACTTCTATTGGATTTCCACCTGCTAGAGTTACACATTCTTTGTAGGATAGAAATCCAGGATTTGGTATGAGAACATCATCATTTGGATTTACTAATGCTTGTATACTTGAGTATAATGCTTCACTAGCACCTACAGTTACTATTATATCTTCAGGTGTTGTTTTAATATTATTATCCTTGGATAATTTATTTGTTATTGCTTCTCTAAGTTCTATATCTCCCTTATTTTGTGAGTAATGTGTATAATTATTGTCTAGTGCATTTTTTAATGAATCTAGTATGTGTGGAGGAGTGTTAAAATCTGGTTCTCCTAATGCTAGATTTATTGCATTTGGACCTCCTTTACTAAACATTTTACGTATTTGTGATAAATTAATATTTTCTACTCTTTTTGCTGCATATTTCATTTTTTTTATCTCCTATTTTACTTGATTATTTAACATGATCCACATTTATAACATCCATCACTTTCACACCATGGTGTTATCTGTGATTCTTTCATTTTTTCATATTCTTTTCTAAGGAAAGATTCTTTAATTCCCACATCTATCTCATGCCATGGTAGAATTTTTTCCTTATTATTTTTTGTTTCATTTATTTTATAGGCTATTTTATACCAGTCTTTAAAATGTATATTATGTCCTATTTTAAGTAATTTATTTAGTTCTACTCCACTGTTTGTGAGTATGTATTGTTTTGTTGCTTTTTTTAGATTTTCTTGTTTATGTTTATATTTAAGTCTTGAACTGTATGTTTTAAATTTCTTATTTAAATTGTCATAGTCAAATCCCATATATTGTAGGGGTGTGTGTGGTTTAGGTATTAGAGGATTTACACTTGTTTTTATTGTGTTGTATCTGACTGCTTTACTTGTTATGTCTCTTAGGAAGTTAATTAATTCCATTATATCATCACTTGTTTCATATGGTGTTCCAAGAAGTAGGTACATTTTAACTTTTAATTTAAGTGACATTGCCCTATCGATAGTTTCTATGATTTGTTGGTCAGTCATAGGTTTATTTAATTTCCAGCGTTGTTTTTCTATGGTTTCTGGTGCTATTGTTATTGTTTTAAGTCCATTTTCCTTTAAAATTTCAAGTAGTTCATCTGAGACTGATTCAACTCTAAGTGATGGTGTCGCTATTTGAAAACCTTCCTCTGTAAGTTTCCAGCATAACTCTTCAATACGACTATAATCACTAACAGCCTCTCCAAGTAGGGCAACCTTATTCTGTCCTGTAACTTGTCTTGTTTTAATAGCAGTTTCTATTAGTGTTTTTAGTGGTACTTCTCTTCGAGGTCTATACATACAACCACTCATACAGAATCTACAACCCCTTGTACATCCACGTGATACTTCCATTAAAAATGCATTACTACCAAATGCGGGTGTAAATCTTTTATCATCAGTTTTTGTTACTATCTGGTAGATTGGTCTCCATGCATCCTTCATATTCTTTACTTGTTGAATTTTAGTTGGATGTCCTGGCTTGTATACACCAGGTATTTCAAGAAAATCATAGATATCAGCACGTGGATTATTTGTATCACTATTTACATCGATAATTTCATCAAGTATTAATTCTGCATCACCTATAACAAATAAGTCAATAAAATTAGATATTGGAAGTGGATTTGATGTAGCACATGGTCCTCCTGCTATAACAAGAGGATGGTCTTTTGTTCTATCCTTACTCTCTAATGGAATATTACTATGTTTTAGCATATCTATCATATTGAAGTAATCTTCCTCAAATTGTAATGTAAAACTAACAATATCAAAATCTGCTAAATCACTTCTTGTTTCAATACTCTTTGTCTGTGGATAAATTACTCTTTCACAGTATATATCTTCACGGGCATTAAGATAGTCATAGATTATCTGGTATCCCATGGAAGACATTGCTACTCTGTATATATTAGGATAACATGATGCAAAACGAGTTATGACTTTTTTTGGATTTTTAATTACTGTATTGTACTCTTCAATCATAAAAAATATTCCTAAAATTAATACTTTTTTTTATATGGTTAAGTTATTATATATTTTTCATGGTTATTATTTTTTTATAAAAATTAGTAGATATAAAAAAGAGGGATGGGGGATTTATTTTTTATTTTGATTGAGGGAATTAATTGTAATATCATATAATATTTCTTTAATTTCATTTTTTTGTTTTTTATTAAGAAAACCACATACTTCCTCTTCCCATAGAGAATCAAAGTTTTCAATTAATGATGCTATTTTTTCCCCTTTTTCTGTAATGTATACGAAGTTTTGTCGTCTGTTGTTTTTATCAATTTTACGTGTTATAATATTTTTATCTTCCAAGTTACGAACAGTTCTAGCTATTGTACCCTCTGTCATGTGGAAAGCTTCTGCAAGTTCATGTTGTGTTTTTTTACCTTCTTTAAATAATTTCATTATTGTAGGATATTCACCTACTGATACATCATAGGGTTTTAGTGTATTTTTTAGATAGATTGTGTGTTGTCTGTATATTGTTGAGAGTATGAAACTTATGGGAAAATTATGGGCATTTTCTTTTGTAAATTTTTTTGGCATTGTCATTGGTATCATCCTTTTTTAATTATTTTTCAAAAAGAAATATTAGTATAAATATTATTCTTTATATTTTATTAATCTTTTTAAATAATATTTAAATACTATAAATCCTATTATGGAACCTATTGCAACTCCTAGAACAAGTCCATAGTATAGTCCATACTGGGCTAGTCCAAATACAAATGTAAATATGAGTGTAAGTAGGAGTACTAATATTAATTCTCTTATTACTGTTAATATAAGTGATATTGTTCCTTTTCCCATTCCTTGGAATACACATGCTGAGCATAAACCTAGTGGAATTCCAAGTAGGAATAATGCAAGTATTCTTAATGTTTCTGTTATTATAACTCCTAGATGTGCACTTGATGTTGAATAACTAAATAATAGTGCTATTTGTGGTGCAAATATTTCTATTAAAATAACTATTGCTATGGCTATTATCATGGATAATTTTATTGAATAGTAACATGTTGTTTTAAGTTTTTCATAGTCTCTTGCTCCATATGCTACTCCTCCAACTGTTATTGCTGCTGTTCCTATACCTACACTTGTCATCATACCCACTTGTATAACACTCCATGCTGCAGTGTATCCTGCAATTATTGTTGTTGTAGCAACAATGGATAATATTAAGTTTCCTATTATTGTTAAAACGGATATTATAAGTTGTTCTACACTAGCTGGTAGTGCCACTGCAATTAATTCCTTTGTTATTTTTGCATTGTAATGGAATTCTTTTATTTTAAATGATAAGTATGTGTCCTTTTTAATAAACATCCAATATAACATTAAACATGTTGCTACTGTTGCTGAGAGTATTGTTGCAAGTGCGGCTCCTTCAACTCCAAGATTTAATGTGTATATGAATATTGGATCTATTATCATATTTAGTACACCAGTAAATATAAGGGCTATTGTGGCACGTTTTACATCACCCTCTGCTCTTAATTCACTTGATAATATTCCATTGAATATTAGTGTAAATGATCCTAGTATTATGATTGCTGCATATGGTTTTGCATATGTTATTACTGATGAGGCACCCATTACTATGAGTAGATTTTCAAGACATGGTAGTAGTATTAATGGTATAAGTATTGATAGTATAAGTCCTATTATTACTCCATGTAGTGCACTATTATCTGCACTATCTTTTTTATTTGCTCCTATATATCGTGAAATGAGGGAGTTTGCTCCTGCTCCAAATCCATTTGCTATTCCACCTATTATAATAAATAATGGTGTTACAAATCCTATTGCTGCAAGTGGATCTGATCCTAGTCCTGCTACCCATACTCTGTCTACCATGTTATATACCATGTTGAGTACAAGTGTTATTATCATTGGCCATGCTATTGCCTTTATTGCAATTTTAGGATCGCCTCTTATTAGATCTACTTTATCGTTTTTTTCATTATTATTTTTCATGTTTTTATTTGTGTTCATATTTTAGCCTCCTTTTAGTTTTTTTTGGAATTTTTGAAAAATAATAATATACAATAATTCTTTTATATATAATTGTTTTATTTCAAATAATTTTAAATACAACTATTGCCTAAGCAAGTGTTTAATATTTTTTAAAATAATAATATATATACTTTTTGAATTTATGTGGCTTTCCAGTTGTCGGGTC
>NZ_MUZW01000002.1:0-6417 GCF_003266085.1 Methanosphaera sp. DEW79
AGACCCGACAACTGGAAAGCCACTCATAACCAAAACATTTATATATTACTTTCAATATACTAAGTAATAGTGCCTTAAAGAGGACTACTAAAAACTATTTTATTTATTGGGCTGGTGGTCTAGGGGTATGATACCTCCCTTACAAGGAGGGGATCAGGAGTTCAAATCTCCTCCGGCCCATTTATTTAATTATAATAACTATTTTTAGAAAAAATTAATTCTATTATATAATATATTCTATTTTAGGATATTAATTAAAATTGGAATATACGTCATATACTCCATTAATTAAACTAATTTTCAGATATTTGTATTTAATCTAAAAAAATTAAAAAAAAGTTGTAGGAGAAAGCTTTTATTTTTTTTATACTGTTAACATTACAATTGATATTATTATTGATATGAAGAAAATAATACTTCCCTTAAATAAAACATCAGACAAGTTTTTGTTTATCAATAATAAACCACAATAACATACTATGGCATTTGTTGCTATTTTACCAATTCCAGTGTATGGTCCAGCAGTAAGATTAGTTAAAATATATGATATGATTGTTGAGATAACAATTAACAATAGCATATAAACAATTGTATGTTCACTAAAGAAACTTAATGCACTTGAAGTATCAACAGAGAATTTATTTCTAATAGTACTACTTCCCTGATTTAAATAATTTCGCCCATTATTTAAATAATTTCTATTGTTACTACTTCTATAATAAGTATTTCTAGTATTTTCATGTTTTCTTTTTGAAAATAATGAACGTTTATTATTTTGATGTGGATTTAAGCTAGCTGGTTTAACTTTTCCTGGTTCATAATAGTCGTATGGATCATAATCATCTTCATCTACAGTAGGTTCTGTTACAATTGTACGTTTTTTAGCATAGTTTTTAGCTATTTTTATTAAACCTTTCCTATCAATTAATTTTATATTCCGTTTTTGAGCATAAAGAGCAGCACCATGAGTATAGCTACTTGTAGTAAATATGATAATTTTTGAAGCATGGGTAGCTTTTTTTGCAAATTCCATTTCTTTTAATACATCTAATCCGATTTTCCATGGTTCTTCATAGTTTTTACAAGCAACTACAACACCAACATCGCCAACTGATGTTTCAAGAAGACCATATATATCAATAATTTGATCAGATATTTTATAGTTCTTTTTAATTTTAAAACCACTATCTTCCATAATAGTAGCAATAAAATTCACTAATCGTTCTTTTTCCAAGTTTCTCCCTCTTTGCATTTAAGATTGTTTATTATTCTATAGTCAAATATATGTGGATAACATTACTATTGATTTATGTTTTATTAATTCATCTATTATAATTTAACTATTATTTTTAAAATAATTATTAATGAGTTTAACATACATATATAATATGAATATCTTAATAACAAATGACGATGGCTTAACATCTAATGGAATTATTGCTGCAAGAAACTCTGTAGAAGATCTTGGACAAACAACATTGGTAGCACCATTAACTCAACAAAGTGGTGTAGGTCATGCAATAACATTAATGAAACCATTAAGAGCAATTAAAACAGAATTAAGTGATAAAACATATGGATATGCTGTTACAGGAACTCCAACAGATTGTGTTATTCTTGCTGTAAAAAGCATCATGGATAAAAAACCTGATCTAATTATTTCTGGTATGAATATTGGTGAAAATTTATCTAGATCAATTACCACATCTGGAACTCTTGGAGCAACTTTTGAAGCGGCTTCATTTGGAATTCCTGCAATTGCAGTATCATTACAAGTAAATAGGGAAGATTTAAAATTTAGAACAGGTGTTAATTTTATAGATTACTCTCATGCAGAATCAATAGTTAATAAACTAGCAAAAAAAGTAATAAAACATGGCATGCCTGAAGGAGTGGATATTTTAAATTTAAATATACCTGCAAACCCTGATTCTGATGAAATTATACAGTCTAACTTTGCAGATAGAATGTTTTCAACTGATGTTGAAAAAAGAATAGATCCATATGGACATCCATATTATTGGATTGTAGGCGATTTAATTGATGATGGTATTGAAGGAACAGATGTACATACATTACATATTTTAAATCAACCTGCAGTAACACCAATTTCAATAGATATGGATGCACAAGTAAATATATCCAAATGGTTAGATTAATTATTCATATATTACATCAATTCCCATTATTTTATCTACTTTATTTTTTTCTATATCATAAGCAATGTAACTACTACCTATAGCTCCACTATCACTACCTAAAACATAAACTGGACAGATTCTTTCTATTTTTTCTTTAATCATTCCACTAATATTAATGGGACTTGTCATACATCCACCAGAACCTGTAAGAACAATACCATCAATCTTATTTTCCATAATACCATACAAACCATAAATTTCCATAATAACACTCATAACAAGACTACGTATTGCAAGAAGACCTTTTTTGTCGTTATGAAGAGCTTTTTCTAGGATATCATCCTTTACATTGTTAATTTGAGAATCAACACTAGCAATTTTTGAAATACCAGCATGTGAAAAAGCTTCATTTGCAGTTTTTTTTCCAGAATCAATATCACGTATCATGTCAAGATCAAGTGGTCCATGAATAAAACCCATAGCACCAACACAAGCATCCATGGCACCTTTTATTTTACCATCTTCCACAAGAATACACACAGTATTAGAACTAATATCTGCAATAATCATATTTTTAAAACCAGTTTTAAGATAGGCATAATATGATAAACTTACCTTTTCAGGACTTCCACAATGTGAATAACTAGCTCTAAAACGATCATCTAAGAATTCACATCCACTATGTAATCCAGGTATAAGTACTGATGGTATATTTAACTCCATAATATCTTCATAAACAGTAGTTCCTCCACCAGTAACTTTTCCAGCACCATTTATTGACTGAATTCCCCTATCTTTAACAAGATCTATTGGTGTAATTTTAGATATTCCATCACCCATAGCATATGTCATAGCAAGTAATTTTACTTTTTTAATATCAATTTTATCATTTATAATATCTTTGAAGAATATTTCCTTTTTAGATAATTTATCTCTATTTAATTTAAAATAAGAAACTTCTTCTTTATTTTCATCAATAATTTCAAAAGAAATTGCTGTTGTTCCATGATCCATACCCATATAGTATTTCATTTAAATTACTCCTTTATAATTCTAAAAATAAGTGTATTAACTAAATAAAAAAATAGTTTTTTTCTTTGGAGGTTATAAAAAAATATTAAAGAAGAAGGTTTAAAACCTTATTCTTCTTTTTGTAATCCGCAAGCAATTCTTAAGTTTTTACCAACTTTTTCTATTTGTTTTTCGCCTTCTAATCTTCTTTGTGTTAAAAGTTTAGGATAGGATGTATCTGCATCTACTGCAAATTCTGTTGCGAATGTACCATCTTGAATTTCTCTTAAAATCTTTTTCATATTTTCTTTAGATTCTTCTGTGATAACTCTGTCTCTTCTTGTAAGTCCACCAAATTCTGCAGTGTTACTTACATCATGCCACATATTTCCAAATCCTTTTTCATAGATTAAATCAACGATAAGTTTCATTTCGTGACATGTTTCGAAGTAAGCCATTTCAGGTTTGTATCCAGCTTCTACAAGGGTTTCAAATCCTGCTTGTATAAGTCCAGTTAATCCACCACAAAGAACTGCTTGTTCTCCGAATAAATCTGTTTCAGTTTCTTCTCTATATGTAGTTTCAATTACACCTGCTCTTGTAAGACCTACAGCTTTAGCCATTTCTATAGCAATATCGTATGCATCTCCAGTAGCATCTTGTTCAATTGCTATTAAACCTGGAGTTCCGAATCCTTCTTGGTAAGTTTGTCTTACTTTTGATCCTGGTGCTTTAGGTGCAATCATTGTTACATTAACATCTTCAGGTACTCTTATACGATTAAAGTGTATGTTGTATCCGTGTGAGAATGAGATTGTGTTTCCTGGTTCAACATATTGTTGAATTTGGTTTTCATATACTGTTTTTTGGATTTCATCAGGTATTAATATGTGTATAATATCTGCTTCTTTGGAAGCATCTTCAATGGTTTTTACAGTTAATCCATCTTCTTGTGCTTTTTTCCAGGATTTTCCACCTTCTCTTAAACCTACTATAACATTTAGGCCACTGTCATGCATATTGAGGGATTGACCTCTACCTTGACTACCGTATCCTATTACTGCAATAGTTTTGTTTTCTAATACATTTGTATTTACATCGTCGTCATATAAAACTTTCATGTTATCGAGTACTCCTTAAAATTTTATGAATTCTATATAGATTTTCTTTTACAGTTAATGATTTTGTTTAAACTTATATAAAGGTTTTCTTTATTTTATTATAAAATTCATTTCCATCATAGATTTAGTAAATAAGTTATAGTTAATATGAAATATTCATAGAAACATATACTTAATATAAAGTGATTTAATTACATGTATTAAATTACAATTCATAAACATTAACTTAAATACAATAAAGTAAGAGAGGTTATTAGCTATGAATTTTCAAGATATTTGTAAGAATATTTTTAGATTTTTTAAAAAAAATAACCACACAGAAGAAAATCCAACTAAAAAACAAAATAACACCAACAATATAGATACTTCGTCTATTTCAACAGACATAATTTCTTCAAATAGAAAAACATCTAATGACTTAACATCTTCTGATATAGATTTCAACTCATATTTTAAAGATCTTAAAAAGACGTTACTTGGTAGAGATACTATTTTTCTAGTTAATGATACAAATAATGAAATAAGACAACATTATGATAAAAGCTATGTTGGACATATTGATTATAATAAATTCATTAAAAGTCAAAGGCAAAAAAAACATTATTTTAACAAACAAGGTATGAATTATGCCTTTTTTGCAATACCAGATAAAAGTATACTTCAAAAGAATAGATTACCCTTTAAAACAAACACTCCCTATAGGCATGTGGATAAACTAGGGGAGGTAGTATATGATCTTAAGGATGTAGTTGATGAAACAGATTGTGATATAACTGATTCTCACATTAAAAGAACAGCAGGTCCTAAAATAAATGCATACATATTATCAAAATTTCATGATAAAAGCTATGAATACTATTTAGAGAAAATATATGAAAAAATTAAGATATATCATGTAGAAAAATATAAGGGAGACTTAATGAGTCAAAAAAATTGGTCATATGGCGAAGGTGAATTAAAGGATAAGTATTACTACGTACCTACAGATGCAGTGAATTTAGTTAATGAATATGAAACTCTTATAGATGAAGCACCCGAGGAATTTAAGTTATATAAAAAACGTCCTTCATTATATTTTAGAAATAATCAAAGTATTTCCAATAAAAAATTATTACTACTTAGTGATTCATATGCTGAGAGATTGTTTCATTCATTTATAGCATATTATAGAGAAGTTTTTGCCTACTGGGATCACTGGGATTTTAATGAAGATGTTGTAAAATGGTACAATCCAGATGATGTTGTTGAATTAAGAGGTGAACGATTCTTAGATAATCCCCTATATTTTAGTGATATGTATCATGAAGAAATTTAAAAACATGTTACATATTACTTTTTTAAAAACTTTTTTTCAAATGTAATTATTTATATATAGAATTATAAGATAATATTATTAAAATGAAGCTACGTGATAAAAATGGACTTATTAGAATTAAATAGTACATATGATAATGGAAGAGCTCATCCTACAATACATCAAGTTAGAATAATAGGTAATCAAACGAATTTTCCAATAAGTTGGCTAAATATTCAAGGATACTGTGAATATTCAATATATCTAGAGAACTTTCAACATATTAAACTCAAAGCAAACACTGCAATGCTTAAAGGAACACGTATACATAATCAACTCGAAGAAGAATTCCAAAAAGATGCAATCTCCACAACAATAGATGAAATAATAGAAACTTCCCAAACAGAAGAAGTATTATCAAGAGAATTCTTTGTAATGAGTAAAGAATATGGAATAAGGGGATTTATTGATGAAATATGGTTAGGTCCAGATAGTATAGTTATAATAGATGATAAACCAGGAGATAAAGCATATTTTTCCATGAAAAACCAGGTGTATGCATATGCATTAGCATTTAAAAATTCAATATGTAATGATAAAAAGATAGAATGTGCTCTAAGAACAAGAGGGACAGATAATATCTTTTGGAGAGAAGAATTTACAAAAGAATCAGAAGAAAATATTAAAAATATAATACAACATGTACAAAATCTAATAGCAGGAGAAGATGATTTTATACCTACAAAAAATCCAAATAAATGTCGTGTATGTAGATTTAATAAGGTATGTCCAAATAATAAATCATGAAAAAAATAGAAAAAGAGACTTATAAGGTTTTATGTCCTCTTGT
>NZ_MUZW01000021.1:0-26031 GCF_003266085.1 Methanosphaera sp. DEW79
AATTAATTAGTATAATAAATCCATCAATAATAAAATTAATATATAAATTATTTTATAAATATATATAATATTAATTCTTGATAAAAAAGGGAGGTTTCTCATGGTAGCAAAAGAATATTATGATACATTATTAAAAATTACTGATATAATGGAAGAAAAAGGTGGAGGTATTATTTATATTCGTAATGAACCTGATTGTTACACAATAGGTACTCGTTATTATGATGAGGATATTGCAGAATTTTTAGATAATACTGTAGAAGAATGGTTTGGAGAAGAATCCACCCTTCAAAAGAAATCTAAAAAACGATCTAAAAAACAAGATAAAGTAGAAGAATTATACTACTTATGGAAAATAACTTTACCAGAATAAATTTTATCCTTCTAGTCGAAATAGCCTAACATTTAATAGGTAGAATGAATTAGACAAAAGAAAGAATTACTTAGAATAAATCAGTAGTAATGCATGTCATGGTTTAAAGATAATTATTTAAGCCTAAAAAAAAGTATGCTATGATTAAAAATAAACCCATGGACTATGGGGGATAGCTCGATTAATCTAAACTATAATGTTTATTGCCCGAGAATCCTAGACTTTTATATGTCAGGAGTAAGTCAATAACCTTCACTATTTTTTTAATACTTTTAATATATTATGAAGAATTTCAGATAATTTATTAAATAAATTATTACTTAATATAATAATAGATTAAGAGAAGTTAATGTGTTATAAGAATTTTTGTATTTATTTTTTATATTCATTAAGGTGGATTTTGTGATAGAAGAAATATATAATAAATCATTAGATAATGAAATTACTAAAGAAGATGCTATAGAATTAGTCAGATCTGCAAATCAGTTTGAATTATTTGATACTGCTGATAAATTAAGACAAACTATTGTTGGTGATAAAGTAACTTATGTTGTTAATAAGGCTATTGATATAACTGATAATTGTATGATTGGCTGTAAATTCTGTTCTTTTAGAAATTTTGAAAATTATAAAATGACTAATGAAGAAATTTCTGAAAGTATTGTTCAGGCAAAAACAGTGGGAGCTACTGAGATATGTTTATTTGGTGGAATTACTAGGGATATGGATATAGATTATTATTGTAATCTTATCGAAAATATTAAAAATCAACATGAAATATGTTTACATGCATTATCTCCTGCAGAAATATATCAAACTGCTAAAAATTCAAATATAACTACTTTTGAAGCTTTAAGTAGGTTAAAAGATGTAGGAATGGATACAATGACTGGTGCATCTGCAGAAATTTTAGTTGATTCAATAAGAAAACAAATCTGTCCAAATAAGGTATCTACAGCCGATTGGGCAAAGATTGTTAAGGAAGCTCATGAATTGGGAATTCCAACAACTTCAACTATAATGTATGGAAGTATTGAAACATGGGAAGATAGGATAGAACACATGTTTTTATTAAAGGAAATTCAGGAAGAAACTCATGGATTTACTGAATTTGTTCCAATGACATTTTTAGGTGAAAATAATGAGCTTGGAAAAATATCTAATGGTGCTACAGGTATTGAGGATTTAAAAATCCATGCAATTTCCAGAATAATCTTTGGGGATGTAATTCCAAATATTCAAGTTTCATGGGTAAAGTTAGGCCTAAGAATGACACAAGTTGCTCTAACATGTGGTGCTAATGATATTGGTGGAACAATGATTGAAGATAAAATATCCACAGCTGCAGGTGGTGGTTATGGTGGATATTTACCTGTAGAAAAAATCAAACAATTAATTAAGGATATTGGTAGAATTCCACAAGAGAGAACTACTAAGTATGAGATGTTGTAATTGTTTTTAAGAAGAAGTATGTATTAATATGATATGTATTTCAACACTATTTTTTTTATTTTATTGAATTATTCTCTATTTTATAATAAATATAAAAAAGGGGGGGGGGAGTCAGATTTATGCATGTTTGTTAAGCATTTTGGTACGTTCTTGTGATGTTAATTCGTCTACTATTTCTATAGGTTTTCCATGATCTAAAAGTTTTCCCTCACGCATTAATGCTGCAGTGTCACAACATTCAAGTACAAAGTCCATATCGTGTGATATTATAATAAAAGTTTGGTCAAGTTCTTCACGAGCATTTAATATTGATTCTGTAACATTACGTCTTGTTATAGGATCCATTGTACCAGTAGGTTCATCTAATATTATTATGTTTGGTTCTTTAATAAGAATCTGTGCAAGAGCGACTCTGTGTCTTTCTCCACCACTCATTTGATCAGGATATTTTTCAAGTAATGATGCTGCTTCTTCTTCTTTAAATCCAACAGCTGTTAATACATGTAATGATTTCATTTTTGCAAATTCTGAGGGTAAGTCAAGACTAATTGCATCAGTTAAATTTCCAAGTATTGTTTTATATGGGTATAGACTGAAATCTTGGTGTAATAATCCTATATGTGGTGTTACACGTCCTCTGTGCATTGGTCCTTTTTTAGACATATCTATCCATTCTTCACCAAGTCTTATTTCAATTTCTCCATCACTTGGTTCTATAAGTCCTGCAATTAATTTTGAAAGTGTTGTTTTTCCAGCTCCACTTAATCCTACAACACTTGCAATTTCTCCTTCATTAATTGTTAGTGTTACTCCATCAACTGATTTTACAACTCCCCGTGTTGTTGAGAAATAATACTTTTTAAGATCATCCATTTTAATTAAAGCATCACCTATTGTTACTGCCGGATGTTTTTTAGGTAATGGTATTTCTTTAATGAATTTTGAAACAATATCTTCAGGTTTACCTTCATCTATTATTTTTCCATTATCTAACCATATAACTCTGTCAGATAAATCTTCAATTACTTCAGGCCAGTGTGAATTTATAATCATGGTAATATTTTTATTTTTAACACCACTAAGTAGAGCAGAATGTATTAATTTTGCTGTTTTAGGGTCAAGAGTACCTGTAGGTTCATCAGCTAAGAATACCATTGGATTTTTTGCTAATTGTCTGGCTAATACAATTCTTTGTTTTTCTCCTCCACTTAAATCACGGGCAATGTGAGTTGTTCTATGTTCCATGCGTGTCATTTTAAGAAGTTTTATTGCTTTGTTAACATTATCTTCATCACGTTGATTTTCAAAGGATTTCATTATATTTTCAATTACTGTTTCTTCTTCATATAATGCAAATGTTCTTTGTAACATGATGGATATTCTTTTTTTAATGTCTAAAAATTCTTTTCTAGAACAGTTCCATAGATTTATTTCTCTAAGTTCTGTTTTTTCTCCACAGGAACATGTTTGTCCTGCAGTAGATGGTGTATCTACATGATTACATTTTGGACAGTATGCAACATGGTATATTACTTCTCCTTCATCTGGTATATACTCAGGAATACCACGTAACATATTTAGTAGTACTGATTTTCCAGATCCACTTCTTCCAAGAATACCAAGAACTTCTCCTTCTTCAATTTCTAAGTTAATGTTGTCTAGTACAATAGTATTGTCAAATTTTTTTGTAACATTTTTAACTTCAATAAAACTCATTTTTTTACACCTAATCAAAGTAATTTTTTTGTTTCTAATAAATTTAGTTTCGATTCATTCAAACTTGTTTATATATTATAATATGTTATTTACTATTATTATATTAACCTACAATAAAATCTATTAATATTTTTTCATAACCTCTAAATTTATAATAATTTGTAATAATTTGTAATAAACTTTTTATTAGATTAGAAGTATATATAAAAATATATATAATTATAATTTTTATTATTTATTTTTACATTATGTATACACATTAAAAATTATAATCACTTCAATCACATAAAGAGGTTAAAGCATGCTCACAGCAGTTCAAAGAGAGATTTTACAAAGTTTAATTAATTTATATAGAAAATCCAAATGTACTTCCGTTAAATGTGAAAGTATAGCTGATTTGATGGGTAGAAATTCTGGAACAATACGTAATCAAATGCAATCTTTACGTAGTTTAGGATTAGTTCAAGGTGTTCCTGGACCAAGAGGAGGATATAAACCTACATTGGAGGCATATCATACTCTAAATATAGAAAATGATCCATGTGAAATTCATGTACCAATATATGTTAATGGCGCAATTGTTTCAGATATTTCCGTTAATAAAATAGAATTTACCAGTATTTTAAGACCAGGGGATTGTGAAGCAACAATTTCAGTATTAGGAGATATTAAACAATTAGATCTTGATGATACTATTAAAATTGGTCCAACTCCTGTAAATAATTTAACTGTTGATGGAACAATTATTGGAAGGGATGATGTAGATAATGTACTTCTAATTAAAACAAAAAATATTATAAGTATTCCTAATGTTAAACTAAGGGATATTGCTACTCAACAGATAAAAAGTATAACTCCTCAAATGCAACTTACTGATATTTGTAAAATATTATCAGAAAATAATCAAATAGGAGCACCAATAGTTGATGATGATAACAACATATTAGGTGTTATAAGATATTCTGATATTATAGATGCTGTAGCTGCTAATAAGATGGATAGTACTGCTGAGGAGTTTATGCGCGAGTCTGTTGTAACTGCAAGAGATAATATTAGTTTATCAAATGGTATGACATTATTACTACAAAATGATGTAACAGCATTAATATTATTAGATAAGAATAATGAAATTTATGGAATTGTATCATTTAATGATATGTTAAAAAGATTATTAGATTCTTCAAATTAATCTTTTTCCAACTTATTTTATTTCAACTCCCATAAAATTTTTTTAAATTTATTTTTTTATGAGGTTAATTACAATGAAAGTTAAACATTTAAATATAACAGAAAACATGACAATCTCTGAATTTATAACTCAACTAGATGAATCAGGTGTTTTAGGGGCAGGTAGAATTGCACATGCAACAAATTTACTTGCAGATTCAATGAAAGATCCTGAAACAAAGATATTTCTAAGTCTGGCAGGACCAATGGTTCCTGGAGGATTAAGAAAGGTAGTTCGAGATTTAGTAAAAAATGGATATGTTGATTTGATAATATCAAGTGGAGCAAATTTAACACATGACTTAGTAGAATCATTTGGTGGAAGACATTATGCAGGTTTACATGAAGATGATGAATCACTACAAGATAGTGGAATTGGACGTATAGGTGATATCTATACAAAATCTGAGGACTTTGAAGTGTTTGAAGAGGAAATACATAAAATATTTGCTAAGATAAATGAGAAATATAATTCAATATCCATTCAAAAATTTTTATATGAAATTGGATTGTTAATTGAGGATGATGAATCTATTATTAAAACAGCAGCTTCTAACAATGTTCCAATATTTGCACCAGGCTTAATTGATTGTATGATTGGATTACAACTATGGATTTACTGTCAAGATCATGATTTTACAATAAGTGCAGTGGAAGATATGGCATATTTATCTGATTTTGTATATAACTCTAAAAATGTAACTGCATGCATGCTTGGTGGAGGATTACCAAAACATTATACCCTAGCATCTAACATATTAACTGGTGGAATTGATGCTGGAATTCAAATTACATTAGATAGGAGTGAAGGTGGAAGTTTAAGTGGAGCACCACTTGAAGAAGCAAAATCATGGGCAAAAGCTAAAAAAGGTTCTAATCTAGTAACAGTTGTGGGTGATGCAACAGTACTATTTCCATTGATTGTTGCAGGCGCATTAGATAAAATAAAATAAGGTTTTTTTCATGTTATTTGATGCGTTATGTTATGCTTTATCTGGATTTTTTATGAAATTCTCAGATGAAGCTATGGATACTAAAAATAATAAGGTACTTGCAATAATTACTGGATTGTTATGTGTATTTTTCACAGTACTAGTTTGTGCTACAAGTATGGATGCTGTATTTATTTTTGTTAGTATTCTTATTGGAACTGCTTTAGCAAAAAAAGTTGATTCTATAAATCACATAATATCTGCCATAATATTTATTCTATTGTTGTATATAATAGCACCTCAGTTTTGGGCTATTTTACTTAATGAATTCGGTTGGATTTGGCTAATGTTATGTATAATTGCAGCATATATTGATGAGAAGGGTAATGATTTTTCTGATAATAAAGAAAAAAATAATGAAGAAGTTACATTAGTAGATAAATTCTTCAAATATAGATATGCTCTTAAAGTAACAGTACTTATCATATCATTAATAGGATTATTATTTAGATTTTTCTCAATTACTCAAGGAATTTATTTATTTAATCCAATGACTTTCATATGTTTCTATTTATTTGATTTAAGTTATGAATTTGTAGGATTATACTTTGATAGATTCTATGATCTCTTCTAATGCTTTTTTAGGATTTGAAGCATTGTATATGCTACGTCCTACAATTGCAGCATTGGAATATTGGAGTGTGTCTTTTGCATTACCTCCTTGGAATCCAACACCTGGTGAGATTATAAATGAATCTTTACCAACTACTTCTCTAATTTTTTTTAATCTATCTATTTTTGTTGCTGGAGCTACATAATTTTTAATTCCTAAATCTACTCCCATCTGTGCAATATCTAAGGATACTGGTTTTAGGAATTTATCTGCACCGGGATGTGACATTTCTGTTAATAGAAATATTTCTTTGTCTAATTTTTCTGCCATAGTTTTACATGCCAATACACTATCTTCTCCAGTAAATCCATGTACTATTATTGCATCTGCACCGTAGTTTAATGTAGTTTTTACTATTTTTTCATTTGTTGCATCTATATCCGCTACTTTAAAGTCTGCAATGATTTTTACATCATATTCTTCTTTTATTGAAGTTATAATAGAAGGACCTAGGGCTAGTGTTATGGGATAACCAATTTTTATAGTATCTAAATATTCTGTTGTTTGATCTAATATTTCATAGGCTTTATTTTTCTCTTCTACATCTAGAGCTAATATTATCTGGTTTTTAACATTCATATTTACTTATTTAATTTACTAAATAGAAATACTTTGTTTAATTTTTCTCATGTTTTTATTGAACTTTTTTTTTAGACTATGTCTTTTTTTTGTTTGTATAGTGGATTATTATTTGTTTTAATTTTTATTTTTTTTAATAAAACACTATATTTTTAGGTTTGGTTAAATAGTTTATTTTTTATATTTTCTTAAAAATTACAATTTTTTATTCTATTTTTTAATTATTATTTCTTTGATTCTTAAAAATAACTTATATTTATATTTTTCTAAAAATATATATATTAGACTTTTTTTTCTCATAAAACTAAGTATTACTCACATATAAAATTAAAATATTTTTTAATTTTTAATCCAAATATTTAAATAATATTCTGAATAGAGTATTATACATTATTTTATTATAATGATTAGAATTACTTGATAATAAAATAAATTTTATATTATATTTTTTTTATGGAAAATATAAGGAGGAAAAATAATGCATATAATGGAAGGTTTTCTGCCACCACTATGGTGTCTAATTTACTACATAATATGTATACCATTTATAGTTTATGGTATAATGCAGATAAGAAAAGTTACTGCAGAAAGTGATGAAGCCATGCCTATGTTAGCATTATCTGGTGCTTTCATGTTTATATTATCATCATTAAAAATGCCATCTGTAACTGGTAGTTGTTCACATCCATGTGGTAATGGATTTGGTGCTGTATTCTTTGGACCGGCAGTAGTAGGAGTTTTATCCGTAATAGTATTAGTATTCCAAGCAGTTATATTAGCACACGGAGGAATAACAACCCTTGGAGCAAACGTGTTATCCATGGGTATTATTGGTCCTTTATGTGGATATGCAGTTTGGTTAGGACTTAGAAAATTAAATGTAAATGATGAAATTGCAATGTTCTTTACAGCATTTGTCGCAGATTTAATGACATATGTGGTAACAGCTATAGAATTATCTTTAGCATTCCCAAAACCAGATTTCTTCACAGCTTTGGTTACTTTCTTAGGAATCTTTGCAGTTACCCAAATACCATTAGCAATAGCTGAAGGTATATTAACAATGGTAATTTACAGATTCATTAAACAACAGAAACCAGATATTCTTGTAAAGTTAAGAGTAATTTCAAAAGAAGAAGCAGGAGTTAACTAAAATGGTTTCAAACACAACAAAAAATATTATCCTACTTTTAATAGTGGGAGTATTGATTGTTCTCCCATTAGCTTATTATAATGGTCATGGTGAAGATGATGGATACTTTGGTGGATCAGATGATGCTGGTGGAGATGCTATAACAGAAAACAACCCAGATTACCAAGTATGGGCTGAACCATTATGGGAACCACCTAGTGGTGAAATTCAAAGTCTTTTATTCTGTTTACAAACAGCAATAGGAGCAATTATAATTGGTTATATTTTTGGTTACTGGAAAGGACAATCAAAAAGAGATTAAGTGTAAAAACATACACTTGTTTTTTCACTTTTTTTTTAGAAAAAACATTATTAAGAAATTTTTTTTATAAAAATCTATTAAAATATTAGTTTTTCAAAAAATCGGAAGAAATAATTTTTTATAAAGTGGTGAATAAATAATGTCAATATTTGAGGATACATTAGATCATTATGCTTCCCATAATAATTTAGTAGATGCTAATATTTATTACAAACTTTTATTCTCTGTAATTACATTAATTTTAAATTTATTTGCTAATTCACCAATAATGCCATTTATTATATTTATACTAAGTACAATTCTTATTTTATTTAAAGCAAAGATACCATCTAGATTTTATGCAACATTTATGTTAGTACCATTTAGTTTTGCTATAATATCAGTAATATTTATGGCATTTTTCATTGGTATAGGTCCACATATTTGGGATTTAGGTCTTTTTGGATGGGGAATTACAGCTGATGGTTTAAACAGGGGTGTACTTGTATTTTTCAAAGTAATGGGTGGTGTAGCTGCACTATCATTTCTTATATTAACAACACCTGTTAATAGGTTATTTGCAGTATTTAATGAGTTACATCTTCCAACTGAACTTGTTGATTTGGCAATATTAATGTATAGATACATATTCCTATTTTTGGATGTTACAGAAACAATGTATTACTCTCAAAAAACAAGACTTGGATATAATGGTTATTCAAGTTGGATGAATTGTCTTGCAGCACTAGCTGGTATGGTATTTATAAGAACTTGGGAACAAGGAGAAATGGCATACAAGGCATTAGCTTCAAGAGGATACAATGGAAAATTAAACATGTTCTACCATGGAAGTACAATTCATGACATAACAATTAAACAATGGATTATATTAATAGTATTTGAAGTACTACTAGCATATTCTATATATGTCACAGCATCAATAAATGTGGTACCTTATTTAATACCAGTATAGATAATAAATATTAATAGGATGGATTTTCATGACAACAATATTAGAAACTAAAAACTTAGTATATAACTATCCTGATGGAACAGAAGCTCTAAAAGGAATTGATTTTAAACTTGAAGAAGGAGAAATGATTTCATTATTAGGTCATAATGGTGCAGGTAAAAGTACACTTTTTCTTCATTTCAATGGAATAATTGAACCTACATCTGGTAGTGTTGAAATTGATGGTGAAACACTAAAATATGATAAAAAAAGTTTACTTGCAGCAAGACAAAAAGTTGGAATAGTATTTCAAAATCCAGATGATCAATTATTTGCACCAACAGTACTTGAAGATGTTGCTTTTGGACCAATGAATATGGGTTTATCAGAAGAGGAAGTAAAAACAAGGTCTATGGATGCACTAGAAAAGGTAGGTATGTCTGATTATGCAGAAAAACCACCACATCATTTAAGTGGTGGACAGAAAAAACGTGTAGCTATTGCAGGTATTCTATCAATGAAACCTAAGGTAATGGTTCTAGATGAACCTACAAGTGGTTTAGATCCAAATGGTGCTTCAAGTATAATGCAACTGTTATATGATTTAAATAAGGAAGGAATGACTATTATAATATCAACACACGATGTTGATTTGGTACCATTATATTCTGATGATATTGAAGTAATAGTTGATGGAAAAATAATTAAATCAGGAACATGTAAAGAAATATTTACAGATAAAGAAGTTATTGAAGAAGCAGATTTACGCTTACCTTGGATAGGTCAATTATTTGAAAAATTAGATAAAGAACATAACATAACATTTGGTAATGGCTATCCATTAACAGTATCTGATGCATATGATGCATTATTAACAAAATTATAATAAATATAATTTTTTAAAGGCTTAATGTAGAATATTTTAGGATATTTTACAACTATTTTTTTTGTGATGTTTTTAGAAGAATAATTACTTTTTTTTGTTAAGTCTAGTTAATTACCTAATCTATCTAATAAATCATGAATTGTTGTTTATGTATCTATTTTTAGCATTTAACTATTAAGAGATTGACCTTTAAAAACTAAAATATATTAAAAGTTAAGTAATTAACTCTATTCTAGTTTTTCACACGTATTTTACTTTATATTTTTTAAGATTTCTCATTAATTTTTTTAAATCCTGTTTATAATTATTTTCTTGCTTTAAAAACATTAAATAAATTTATAAATCAATAAAATAGAAAACTAGAATTAACTCTACTCATGAATAATACTTTGAATATGTAGAAAAGTGAAACTAGAAAGAAGTATCAAGAACAAAATTATCTGTGCTAAAATGTGATTTTGTTAAATCTAAAAATATTAATCCATTATGTTTTGGCAATGACCCATTATTTAATAAAATATTATTAATTATGTGAAACATAAATAAATACTAATAATCAATTAGTAAAAACAATAATTTTAATATAAAAGTACTGTTTTTTATTTTAACTTAATAATAATTTTTATTTATTTATAAAAAAAATATATGGGAGGAACAAATCAGTGTCTAATGAAATAGATGTAGATTATTTTCAAAAAATAATTAAAAAATTAGAATCTAGAGTAGATTATGTAGATATAAGAGTAGGAGATTCTACTAGTAATTCTATAGTAATGAAGGATAGTAAAATAGATAATGTGGATACTGGAATAAATTTTGCAGTTGGAATTCGTGTACTACAAAATGGTGCATGGGGTTCAGCATTCACCTCAGATATAAATAAGGTGGAAGATGTGGCAAATAAAGCAACAATACTTGCAAATCAATTAAGTAGTGATGTTGAACTAACTCCGGCAAATCCACAAGAAGATACAGTTGAATCAAAAGCAAAAATTAAGATAGATGATGTTACATTCGAAGATAAAATTAGTTGCATGAAAGAAGCAAATGATGCTGCTCAACTAGATGGTATACAAAGTACAAACATCACATATTCAGAAGTAGAAGGAACTAATTTACTTCTAAGTAGTGAAGGAACATGTATTCTTTCAAATAATAATAGAACAATCTTTTCTATGAATGCTGTTGCATCAAATGGTGAAGTTATGCAAATAGGACATAAAAGTCTCGGTGGTGTACAGGGTTTTGAAATAATTAAAGATGCAGATTTAGAATCATTTGGAAGAAGTATTTCTGAAAAAGCAATAGGATTACTCGATGCAAAAACACCACCATCTGGTGATTTTCCAGTTATATTAGATCCTGAACTTGCAGGAGTATTTATACATGAAGCACTAGGTCATGCTTCAGAGGCAGATATTATACTTCAAAATGATTCAATACTAAAGGATAAACAGGGACAAAAGATTGGATCTGATTTAATAACTGTTGTAGATGATGCAACAAGAGAAGATGCATTTGGATATTATGCATATGATGTTGAAGGAACTAAAACATCTAAAAATGTTCTAGTAGAAAAGGGTGTACTTAAATCAGTTCTTAGTTCACGTGAAACTGCAAAAAAATTAGGACGTCAATCAAGTGGAAATGCAAGATCCATAATTAAAGATCAACCGATTGTACGTATGAGTAATACATATATCCAACCTGGAGAATCATCATTTGATGAATTAATTGAAGATATGTCAACAGGAATTTATCTTAAAGGATCTCGTGGTGGACAAGTAGATACTGGACGTGGAGTATTCCAATTTAATGCAGTAGAAGCATATACTATAAATAATGGTGAACTTGATGATCATATAAGGGATGTATCCTTGTCTGGAAGTACATTAGATATATTAAATAATGTAACAGGAGTAGGATCTGACTTTAAATTAAGTGTAGGGTTCTGTGGTAAAGATGGTCAAACAGCACCTGTAGGTGATGGGGGACCTCATATAAGAGTAAGTAAGGCAACTGTTGGTGGGGTATAAAAATGCAATGTGGATTATTAACTGAAAAAGAAGGTAATCTTCTTCTTAAAATAGCACGTGATAATATTCGTTGTTATCTAGAAAATAAGGACTATCAAATACCAGAAGATATTCCCTCAATTTTTAGGGAAAAATTAGGTGTATTTGTAACTTTGAATATTAATAATAATTTAAGGGGCTGTATTGGTTATCCAGAACCATATAAACCATTAATTGATGCTGTTTTAGATGTTTCAATAGCAGCTGCAGTAAATGATCCACGTTTTATGCCATTAACATTAGATGAATTTCAAAATATTACTATTGAAATAAGTGTACTTACAAAACCTACAAAAGTAATAGTTAAGGATTATAATGAATATCTTGATAAACTAGAAGTAGGTGTTGATGGTTTAATTATCGAATCTGATTATAATAGGGGTTTATTACTTCCACAAGTACCTATAGAACAAAACTGGGATATTGAAGAGTTTCTTGAAAATTTATGTTATAAGGCAGGCTTAGCCTCTGATGCATGGATGAGTGCTACAACAGACATATTTAAGTTTCAAGCACAAATATTTCAAGAATAGGATAAATTATTTTAGAATAACATATAAGGAGAATGAAACATGAAATTGCCACATATACCAACACCAGATGAAATTATTGACAAGGCATTTAACAGGGCAAGTAAAGCAGCTTCTAAAGTTAGAAGTTCAAAATTACATCCACGTGTAAAGGGTAAGAGAATTGAAGAAGTAAGAGTAGATACAGCATGTGATATTATTACAAGCACATTTAATGGAATTGTTGTAGGAACACCTATAATAGAGGAATTACCAGAATTCTATCAGGATTATATTGATATAGTAGTAGGTGTAGATCAGTATAAACATTCATTAGGTGCAGTTTTCTGGGCTTTAGGTGTTATAAAACAAATTCAATCACAATACACTAGCAGAATAAGAAAGTCAGATTCACTTAGTGCTATTCCAATAAGAAAAGAAGCATATGGTAGAATAGTATCTATTGTTAAAAGAATAGAAGATGAACTTGACTTTTTAGATTTCTGTAAACGTGAACTAAAAAATATGCCTAATATAAATTTTGATGCTATAAGAGTAGTTATTGCAGGTTTTCCAAATGTTGGAAAATCCACATTACTAAATAATATTACTGATGCAAGTCCTAAGGTAGCAAATTATCCATTTACAACACAAGGATTACAGATAGGAAATTATGAATTGGGATATAAGAAGTATCAAATTATAGATACTCCTGGTTTACTTGATAGATCTATTAATGATATGAATGAAATTGAATTAAATGCTATAGCAGCATTGGAACATTTAGGTAATATTATCATATATATTTTCGATCCATCTGAAACTTCAGGATTTTTAATGGAAAATCAGTATTTATTATATGCTGAAATTAAGAAGGTATTTGAAACACAGATGATTTGTTTATTTAATAAAACTGATTTATTAGAAGATGATAGTGTTATTGAGGAATATTCTCAAAAAATAGATGATCCTATATTCAAGACAAGTATTAATGATTTAAGTAATATTAGTGATATTAAAAATTTAATTGAAGAATTAGGAGAATCATTTACTCCAGAAGATAAATACACAGAACAATATGCACTTCGTCATCCTAGAAAATAGAAATATTGCCGTATTTTTTTATTTTCTCAACTACTTTTTTTTTAAATATATAATTAACGTATTTTTATCATTATTTTTCAGTGTTTTAATTAAATAAGTCTTTTTTAAAAATTTTAAGTTAAGAATAAATTTACAAACTTATATATACTTTAAGTTAAACATTATTGTATAACTAAATTATTTAAATTTAGGACAATTCTGGAGGATTGATTTCAATGCAAAAAGTAAATGTAGAATCAAAAGATGAAGAGAAAACAGAAGAAGAATGTCAATGTAACGCACAAACTGATGAAAAAACTGAAGATTACAAAGTATATGGTGCAGATGAAACAGAGAATGCAACTAATGAAGAATCAAGAGATGCTGCTGATGATGCAAAAAAAGCAGCAGAGAAAATGTTAAATGATGTTTACGCAACATTTAAATCAAAACAAAAAGAATGGAATAAAACATTTGAGGAATACACAGCAAATAAACCTCTAATTGATTTATTTGAATATGATGACTGTTTAGTTCTTAAAATGGATTTACCAAGAGTAAAAAAAGATGATATTTCAATTACAATGGCTCCAGATTCTATTGAAATAACTGCAGAATTCCCTTCTATTGAAGATGAAAATAAAGAAGTTAAAATATTAAGGAGAGAAAGATGTACAGGTAGAACTAAAAATATCATACCAATACCTGTTGATGTAAAAGTAGAAGATGTATCTGCTTCATTTGAAAACTTTGAATTGGTAGTAACTCTTCCTAAAGTAAAACCTAAAAAAGTAGATGTTGAAATAGTATAATTTTTCTTTTCTTTTTTTATTTCTTTAGAAATAATATTTTATTTTTTAATAGTATAAGAACTCTTTTTAAATTTATTTATCTCTTTTTAATAACATTATAATAATTACACTATACAGATGTATATATTATATAATAAAATTTTTAATTAATAGGTGGTATTATGAAACCTTATGTTATTTTAATTAGTTCTGCATCAGGTATTGGTAAGTCAACAATAGCATCAGAAGTAGCAAATACTCTGGGAATTAAGTATTTGATAGAAACAGATTTTATAAGGGCAATAGTAAGAGGTATTATAGGGTCAGAATATGCGCCAGCTCTACATAAATCATCATACAATGCATATACAACACTAAGAGATACATATAATTTTAAATCAGAGGAAGAGTTAATTACTGCAGGATATGAAGAACATGCTTCATTTGTAATTCCTGCTATAGAAAAAGTAATTTCAAGATGTGTTTTAGACAATGATTCAATAGTAATTGAAGGAGTACATCTAGTTCCAGGTTTAATTAATATAAAACAATTTGAAGATTTGGCTAATATTCATTTTTTTGTATTAACAGTTGATGAAAAACAACACCAGGAAAGATTTATACAAAGGGCTCTTGCCATAAAAAGAGGTGGAACACAGATTGATTACTTTAAGGAAAATAGAATAATTAATGATGCTCTAGTTAGTCAAGCAAAAACACTCAATATTCCAGTAATTTTCAATAATAATAAGGATACAACAGTAAAAAAGGTATTACAGTACATAAATGAAGTATCAAGAATTGTGTTTGTAAGACATACAGTTGATGATATAGATTTAGAAAGGGAGATTATAACTAAGCATGGTGGAAGAATAACTGATATTTCATATTATATTCCAGAATTTAAAGAACCATTAACGAGAATTGTGGAAAATTATGAGGATAATACATCCTCTGGTAAATTTATAAATGTAATAGAACATGAAACTAAACAAAAAGAATCATTAGGAACATTATATGAATTATCAAACAATATACATAGTCATCATTTATATGCACCAGATGAAAATAAATTAAACGATATAATTCAGGAATTAAAAGAAAATAATCTTTTATATGATGAAAATCTTGTAAAAAAATAAATACATATTGCATATATAAATTTAGTATAGATAAAAGAGGAATTAAAAACATGGATGAAAAAACATTTAATAATAATGATTTAATGAAATCAGATTGTCCAGTATGTGGAGGACATAAAACATTATCAATAACAAATAAAACAGATAATATTCCCTACTTTGGAGATATTCTAGAAACTTCTGTGTCCTGTTCAGAGTGCGGATATCAATCATCAGATAGTATATCATTGGAACATAATGAACCTGCACGTTTTACTCTTAAAATAAATAATACTAAGCTAAATACAAGAGTTGCAAAGTCACAGACAGCAACAATAACAATACCACATTTAGGTCTAAAAGTTGAACCTGGACCAAAATCTGATGGTTATGTTTCAAATGTGGAAGGTATTTTAAATAGATTTGAAGAAGCAGTATTAAGGGCAATAAAACTTGAAGGTGCAGAAATATCAAAAGAAGTTCAAGATAATGCATTGAATATCATAGAACTTATTACTAAGGTTAAAATGGGTGATATGGAAGTTGATTTAATACTAGAAGATCCATTTGGAAATAGTGTTATTGATGATGATGATGCTCAAAAAGAGTTATTAACACAAGAAGAAGCAGATAAATTACAAACTGGTTTTACAACAATAGACCAGTAAGAGTATATGGTGGTTAATATGACAGTATTAGATATAATAGAAAAAAGATACAGTGTAAGAGGATATGAGGATAGGCCTGTTGAAGATGAAAAATTACAACAAGTATTAAAAGCAGCACAACTTGCTCCTACAGGAGTTAATAGTCAAGCATTTAAAATATATGTTATTGACACAAAAAAACATGAACAAAAACTAAGAGAAGTATATGATAATGACTGGTTTGTTGAAGCTCCAATAGTACTTGCAGTTGTAAGTAAGGCAAATGATGCATGGACAAGACCATGGGATTTAGAAAATCTTAATGAGATTGATGCAACAATAGTAATGGATCATATGATATTAACTGCAACAGAACTTGGTCTTGGAACTTGTTATATTGGTGCATTCCATGAAAGACCATTAATTGAACTTCTTGATTTATCTGAGGAATATCATCCAGTATTGTTGACTCCACTTGGTTATCCTGATGCTAAACCAAGAGAAACAACACGTAAAAGTATAGAAGAACTTGTTGAATATATATAATATTCACCTATTTTTATTATTTTTATAGATTATTAATTATTAATTAAATAACTATTATTTATATTGAAGTTTTAATAAATACATAGTATTTAATGAAAGATATCTCTTATTGTGTACAGGGAGATATGTGTAACTTTTTAATCATTCTAATCTAGAATCATCTTTCTACACTATGTTAATAAATAAGTTAAAATTGAAAAATAAGTTGATAAAAGTCATATCTAATAAAAATAAAGAATATTAGTAAATATTAAAAAAAAGTATGAAGAAATTTACTTAAAATAAGTTATCTTCGTCATCTTCATCATTATCTGGTTTATCATTGATTTTGAGGGTAGCTTTTACATCCATACTTAATGCATCACAGTCAGCTTTAATTGCATCGAGGTGTTTTAATATTCTTATTTTTTCTTCATTTATTCTTTCAATGTTTGTGTATGGATATGTTGATTCTTTTAACATCTCATATTCTACTGTGGAGTATGGGTAGTCATTTAATTGTTTACATACATTAACAAGTACGTCTCCAAGGAATTTGTTCATTTCTACTTTTACTCTTTCTCTTATCATTTTGTCGTCGTCAAGGTTTTCTTTCATGAGACGTACTACTTCAGCTTTTGCAAAAGGTAATTTTTCTTCATTTTCATCCATGTATTCTTCTGTGTTTGCTTCTGTTTTGTCTACTTCTACATCTTCTACTTCGGTAGTTTTATTCATTTCTTCAAAATCGTCCATATTATTACCTCATATATATTATACTCAGTTTGTATTCTAAGTATTATTATATTTGTTATTTAATACTAATAAAGATGATGTTTATTTTTATTTTTTGATTAAAATATTGATAGTTTCAATTACTAATTTTAATTATATTTAGGGTAACTTTTATTTATTGAAAGATATTTTTTAGTTTATGATGATATGTTCATAAAATATTCAAACTTAAATCTAGTGTCTGTGCACTATTTGTTATAAATCCACTTGAGATAACATCAACATCAAGTGTAGCATACTTTGTAATTGTTGCAGGTGTTATACCACCACTTACCTCAATAATCACATCATCCCGTAGATGACGTTGTTTGAGAGTTACTAGTACTTCTTCAATTTCATCAGGATTCATATTATCTAACATTACAATATCTGCACCAAACATACTTGCACGTATAGCATCATCTAAATTTTCAACTTCAATCTCAATTTTCTTTGTGAAACTAACATTTTCCTTAGCCCTATCAATAGCTTCAATAACACCACCCACAACTTGTATATGATTATCCTTTATAAGTACACAATCATCTAATTTAAATCTATGTGTATCCCCACCACCAATTTCAACAGCTTTTTTTTCAAGTTTTTGAAGTCCAGGTGTTGTTTTACGAGTACATGCAACACGTATTTTTGGATTTATTTCATGAACTTTCTTACATGTGTTAGATACAAGTGTGGCAATTCCACTAAGATGCATTAAATAATTAAGAATTGTTCTCTCAACCATTAATATATCCTTTGCTTTTCCTTCAAATTCAAGAATAACATCACCCTTATGAATTTCATCCCCATCTAGAAAACTACTAGAGATATTTAGATTAAATTCATTGATAATATAATGGGCAACATCCATTCCTGCAAGAATTCCCTCATCTTTACATAATATTTCTGCTTGTGCCCATTTATCTTCTGTAACTAAACTGTTAGTTGTAATATCCTCAAATCCTATGTCATCATAAACATTTTCTATAATTCTATTATCACTAAAAATACTCATTATTCTCCTTCCATATTTAATTATTATATAATTATTAAGTTTTATTTCTTTAAAATAATTAAGTATTAAAGAATATATAGTAGTATATAATTATAAAAGAATAATTTTTTTCAATAATTTAAAAAAAGAGGTTATTAATATTATAGAATTAACTTTTTTAGGTACAGCATCAGCAATTCCTACAAGATCAAGAAATCATACATCAATAATAATTAAGATATCCAATAGAATGATTCTCTTTGACTGTGGTGAAGCAACACAAAAACAAATTATGGAAGCTGGAATAAGTCCTATGAAGATAGATGATATATACATAACACACTTACATGGTGATCATATTCTAGGTCTTCCAGGTATTGTTCAATCATTAGCATTTCGTGGAAGAACAAGACCATTACATATTTATGGTCCAAGAGGAATAAATGAATTAATAGATCATATAAGACATATGGGCTTTTATACGATAGGATATGAATTAATAACCCATGAAATAGAAGATGATGGGATTCTATATCAACAAAATGATTTTAGAATATTATCTAGAAAAATGAAACATACTGTTGTTGATTATGCATATAAAATCGAGCAATTAAGACAACCTAAGTTTCTAAGACAGAAAGCTATTGAATTAGGCATACCTCCAGGTCCACTATTTGGAAAACTTCAAGCAGGAAAAGAAGTAACAGTAGATGGTAAGATAATAAAACCAGAACAAGTGTTAGGACCACCACGTGAAGGTGTAAAAGTAGTATTTAGTGGGGATACAATTCCACAAGAATCTATGATAGAGTTTGCAGAGAATGTTGATGTGTTGATACATGAGGCAACATTTACCAAGGACATTAAAGAAAAAGCATTTGAAAATGGACATACTGTAGCAGAAGATGCAGCAGTAATTGCTAAAAAAGCTAATGTTGAACAATTAATATTAACACATTTATCAAATAGGTACACATCCTCAAAACCATTACTTGATGAGGCAAAGACCATATTTGAAAATACTGTATATGCAGAGGATTTAATGGTTGTTATTATAGAGAATAAAAAACCAGTACAAATAAATTTCAAAAAATAACATAATTTATAGATGATAGTTGTTAATTATTATTTCTTTAGAAAGATTTTTCTTAAGATAACTTTTAATTATTTATAGAAATATAACTATTATTACATAACAATAAAAATAATATAGTGATAAAAATGGGCTTATTTAATAGTATTGAAATTGATCCAAATGTAATTCCCTACATACAAAAGGGAGAAGGTGTAGGAATAGTTAAAATAGATGGAATGGGTAAATGTTCTGCAAAACTAGAAAACAATGCAATAATACTCGATCCATATGAATCACCACAACAATCTCAAATAATATCTCTTGAGGAAATTAATTTTCTAAGTTATGATGAAGGAAACTTCATCAATGAACCAAAATTTAATATTGGAACATCTGGAAAACATTATGTGCTAGCTGGTGTGGATGATAATGATGATGAATTAAAACGGTTCTATAATACAATTTTAAATATTAAAGAAAATAGTAGAATTCCAAAATATCAAAATGGTATGCCACAACCAAATACTCATGTGACAAATCCAAATAAACAACCACAACTCCAACATAATAATATGGATTTTAATCCTTCAGTAAACAACTCCACAGAACAATCCCAACCTCACCTACTTAATAATGATGATGTTATAGATGGACAAGATAAGATGGATCCTGTAGCTGAAATTAGAAGATACTTTGAATTAAAAGAAGATGGAATTATTACAGAAGAAGAATTTACTAAGAAGAAAAAACAATTACTTGGACTTTAAACTTAATATCCTCACCATTTCTTTTTTTTTGGACAATAGTTTTCAAAGTTTCTTTTAATAAATATCTATTATGAGGGGTATTATGAATAAAACAAAAATTCCCAATTTAATAGTTGGATTTGTTATTGGAATTACTGTTATAATTGTGGCAATAATATATCTATTTGTAAAATAAAGGTACACCTATAGGAGCACATTTTTTTTTACAAATGTTTTTTTTTAAAATAATATTAAAAATCATCAACATATATAATAATTAATTAAAAAATTTTTTTTAAAATAGAAAAAAGAACTTAATAATAAAATCATGAATTAGGTGAAAAATATCATGAAAACACCATGGGTAGAAAAATACAGACCACAAACATTAGATGATGTAGTAGGACAAGAACAAATTGTTGGAAGGCTAAAAAGATATGTAGAAGAAAAATCATTACCTAATATAATGTTTACGGGATTTGCAGGGGTAGGAAAAACAACATGTGCTCTTGCATTAGCAAAAAGTTTATTAGGTGAATATTGGCAACAAAACTTCCTTGAACTCAATGCATCAGATGCAAGGGGAATAGATACTGTAAGAAATGAAATTAAAAGCTTCTGTAAACTTAAAGCTGTAGGTGCTCCATTTAGAATAATATTCCTTGATGAGGTGGATAACATGACAAAAGATGCTCAGCAAGCATTAAGACGTGAAATGGAAATGTATACTAAAACATCTTCATTTATATTATCATGTAACTATTCATCTAAAATAATAGATCCAATACAATCAAGATGTGCAATATTTAGATTTTCACCAATTAAAGCAGCTAATATCATTAAACGTTTAAAATACATAGCATCAGAGGAAGGAATAGAAGCAGAACAATCAGCACTTGAAAATATTGTTTACTTTACTCAAGGTGATATGAGAAAATCTATTAACATTCTTCAAGCATCAACAACCACAGAAAACACAGTAACAGAAGAAGCAGTATATGATGTAATAAGTAGAGCAAAACCTAAAGATGTTCGTAAAATCATTAATAAAGCATTAAATCATGATTTTATGGAAGCACGTGATTTACTCAGGGATATTATGATTATTGAAGGAGTTAGTGGTGATGATTTAATTACACAATTCTATCAAGAAGTAGCACAAATGACACAAGAAGAACTAATTCCAGAAGTAGAATTTATAAAATTAATGGAATATATGAGTGAATGTGATTATAGAATAAGAGAAGGTTCTAATCCAAGACTTCAATTAGAAGCTTTATTAAGTAAATTTTTATTAGTTAAACAGGATGCATAAAATTGAAATGGGTAGAAAAATATGCACCTAAAAAATTAGGTGACGTACTTGGAAATGCCAAAGCAAAGGCACAGATAGAAGTATGGGCAAATAAATGGTCAAAAGGTGTTCCACAAAAACCATTATTATTAATGGGTCCTCCAGGAATTGGAAAAACCACAATTGCACATTTAGTTGGAAAAGAATATTTTTCTGAAACAATAGAAGTTAATGCTAGTGATAAAAGATCATATGATATTATAAAAAGTAGTATTGGTGAAGCTGCACAAACTAGAAGTCTTTTTCATTCAGGATATAAATTGTTAATAATGGATGAAGTTGATGGAATAAGTGGACGTGATGATTCTGGTGGTGCACGTGCAGTAAATGAAACTATTAAGAATTCAAAACAACCAATAATTTTAATGGCCAATGATGCATATAGTAAACGTTTAACTTCTATTAAACCTAAATGTCAAGGAATAAAGTTTACAAAAGTTCATACAAATTCAATCAATGCACAATTAAAAAGAATATGTGCAAGAGAAGATATAGAATATGATTCAGAAGCATTATATACATTAAGTAAGGAATCAAATGGTGATTTAAGATCTGCAATAACAAGTTTAGAAGCTATTGTTGATAATGATAAAAAAATTACAAAGGATAGTTTATCTGTTATAGCAAAAAAAGATGGTGAACAAAATATTTTTGATACTGTTGTAGCAGTTTTAAAAAGTAAAAATCCAGAGCATGTTGCTGAAGCTATGAGAGTTAATACTCAGCCACCATTTCTAATAGAATTAATTGCAGAAAATATTCCAAGAGAGTATGAAAGAACAAATGAAATAGTAAAGGCTTATGAAATGATTTCTCTTGCTGATGTTAATTTGGGAAGAGCATTCAGAACACAAAACTACACATACTGGAAATATGCCTTTTTATTCATGGGACGAGGAGTAGCAGCAGCAAAAAAACAAACATATAAGAAGTTTTCAAGGATTATAACACCAACAATATACACTAAACTTTCAAAATCAAGAAAAAATAGAAATTTAAAAGAACAAGTAACACAGAAGATGAGTTTAAAACTACATACCTCTCCTAAGGAATTGGAAAAACAATTAGTATTCTATGAAGAATTGTTTAAAGATAATGAACAAGCATATGATTTAAAACAGTATTTTAAATTAACAGATGATGAAGTAAAACTTTTCAGATCAAGAAAAATACCAGCTTCTGTAGAGAAAAAACGTTTAACAAAACTTAGAAAAGAACAAGAACTTGAAGAAAAAGAAATTCAAAAACAAAAGATAATAGATGCTAAAAAAGTAGAACTTAAAGAAGAATCTAAAAATAAAAAAGAAATTAAAGTTAAAACTAAAAAAGACACTGTTGAGGATAGTTCTAAAACAAAATCTACAACTAAATCAAAGAAAACTAGTAAATCAACACCAACAAAAAAAGTTACAAAAACTAAAAAATCTTCAAATTCCACAACTAAAAATAAGACAGAATCACCTAAAAATTCTAGTAAAACTTCATCTAAAACAAGTGTTGATGATAAAAAAACTTCTAAGAAAAATAATAAAAAGAAATCAAGACAAACTACACTATTTGATTTCTAATTTTACCTCTTTTTTTGTTGATTATAGTATACATTCCATAAAATTATTAGAATTAGATAATATACATATCTACTATAATAATTTAAAAGAAATTAGGATGTGGTAATTCAATGTTTTTTTATGCAGATAATATGATGAATTTTGCTTTTTCAAAATCTATAGATAATGAAGAGGAAATAGAGGAAGGTTATGCTATTATGGGTGTTGGATTTGACAGTACAACAAGTTACATGGCAGGTTCAAGGTATGGTCCAAAGGCTGTTAGAGAAGCTTCATATAATTTTGAATCATATAATTTATCATTTGATACTTCACTAACTGCTTGTAGTTATGATATTGGAGATGTGTTTGTAAATACAGGAAATTATGAAACAACACATGTTATGATTAAAGATACTGTAAAATCCATCCTTGAGATGGATTTGTATCCTATTGTAATAGGGGGAGAACACACAATTACAAATGGTGTTCTTGGTGGTATATATGATTTTAATGAGGATCTTTTTCATAATTTAACAGTAGTGCATTTTGATGCTCATTTTGATATGAGAGATACATATCTTGATGAGAAATATTCACATGCAACAGTACTTAGAAGAATCCATGAACACAAACCCCAACAAATAATACAACTAGGTATACGATCAGCACAAAAAGAAGAATATGAATATGTAAAACAACAAGATAACATTTCATACTATACAAATCATGATATTAAAGAAAATAAGAACGAAATACTAAAAGTATTAGAAAAAATAGATACACCCATTTATATTACAGTAGATATTGATGTCCTAGATCCAGCATATGCACCCTCTGTAGGAACACCAGCACCATGTGGAATTACACCATATGATTTGGAGGATATGATTGGAGTACTTTCAAAAAAGAATGTGGTGGGTATTGATGTGGTTGAAGTTTCATCAAATACAATAGGAGATACAACAAGTATAAATGCAGCAAAGGTAATCTATGACTTTTTATCACTACAAGACTAACTAAACTTAATAACAAATAAAATATATAATTTTAAATAATAACTTAAAAAATTAATTAATAAAAAGATGATTTAAAATGTTTCCAGTTACAAGAATGAGAAGAATGAGATCAGATGAAAGAATAAGAAGCATGTTTCGTGAAACAAGTGTAGATATTAGTGATTTTATATATCCACTATATATTAAAGAATCAACAGAAAATGGAAATCCTGAAGAAATAAGTACAATGCCCGGTCAATACAGATATTCTGTTGATGATGCAGTAGATTTTGCAGGACTTCTTGAAGATGATGGTTTAACATCAGTAATACTCTTTGGAATACCAGATTATAAAGATGAAAAAGCATCCAGTGCATATGATAAAAATGGTATAATTCAACAAACAATCAAAGCATTAAAAGAACAAACAAACCTCGTTGTTTTAGGTGATGTTTGTATGTGTGAATATACAGATCATGGACATTGTGGTATAATAAAAGATAACTATGTTCAAAACGATGAAACACTAAAATATCTATCAAAAATAGCAGTAAGCTATGCAGATGCAGGAGTAGATGTAGTAGCACCAAGTGATATGATGGATGGAAGAGTAGGTGCAATTCGTGAAGCACTAGATAAAAATGATTATATCAATACTCCAATATTTTCATATGCAGCAAAATATGCATCCACATACTATGCACCATTTAGGGATGCAGCAGATTCAACTCCAAGCTTTGGTGATCGTAAATCCTATCAAATGGATCCAGCAAATTTCAATGAAGCAATTAGAGAAGTAGCATTAGATGTTCAAGAAGGAACAGATGCTATTATTGTTAAACCAGCACTAGCATATTTAGATGTCTTACGTGAAGTAAAACAAACATTTAAAATGCCAACAATAGCATACCAAGTAAGTGGTGAATATTCAATGATACAGGCAGGAATAGAAAAAGGATACATTACAGAAGATTTACTATATGAAACACTACTTAGTATAAAACGTGCTGGAGCAGATATGATTATAAGTTATTTTGTACCACAACTACTTGGTATAGAATAGAACAATATCTTCTTTTTTTACTTTTTTTAGTACCTAAAAGATTTAATTTTAAAACAATTCCATTTTTAATTTTAAATGGATTTAATACTAAAATCATACACTTTTTTTTTATAATACTTGTTAAAATACTTGCTAATTTTTATTTTAGTAACTTAAATATCTTTTATATGTATTTTTAATTGTGGTGATGTAATTTAAGTAAATTTAAATTCTAAATCTATTGGATCTTTTATAAAAACTTTAGCCCCTTAGATAGATCATTGTTGACTTAACTGTTGTAATGCCGTCTTTGTCTTTTCTGTTGTGTTTATTGCTTGGTTTATTAATAATACGCGTAAAAATACGTATTTTGTGAATGATTCTGGTTTATATTTGTGTATTTTATGCATATTGAATGCTTGTTTACATACTTTGAAGAAATCTTCAATATAACCTCTTGGTTTATATTTTTTCCATTCTTTTAGTTTTTTTTTAATAATAATGTTATTGCTAGTTTTATTTCTCTT
>NZ_MUZW01000041.1:0-4039 GCF_003266085.1 Methanosphaera sp. DEW79
GTATTACACCAAACCAAGCTATACAAATAGCTAACACACAATACCCAAACCTAAAATTCACAAAAGTTTATGTTAGTGATAGAACAGACTATCCAGTATACATAGTTGAAACAGAAGATGGAGTAAGTATTGAAGTGGATTATACACATGGAGAAGTTACAGGAGGATACTCATCAACNCTGAAGTTTCAGAAGATAATTTAAATATAACAAATTCTTCTGTAAATAACACTCTAGCTCAACAAAACAATATCTCACAGAATATTCTAAACAACAACAGTCAAATAAATACATCCTTAATTAATAATCCATTAACAAACAACAGTATACTAAACTACTTCAAATAAAATTAGTAAATAATAATTCAAGTAGTCTAGAAAATAATAATATTCAAAATAATAGCTTAAATTTATAAATAAAAAAATTTTAAGCTATTTCCTTTTTTTGATAAAAAGAGAATGTGCAACAATTCTGTTTTTATATTTTTTTAATAAGATTTTTATTATCACTATGTTTATAATTCTCAAATATTTATTGATATTTTGTATAACATAACTAATAAAAATATATATAATGTCACACACTCTAAAATATAAAAAAAATATTACAAACTTTAAAAAAAAACTTATTTTTTAACAAATTTTAATAAATTTAACTTCTATAAATATTAAAAAGGAGGAACGTTATGAATAAAAAAATATTACTTACTTTATTAGTAATAATAATGTTTTTTAGTATTTCTTCTGTTTATGCAGTAGATAATTCTATAGATTCATCTAACACATATTCAAATTTAAATACTTTAAAACATACTGATACATACCAATCTTCCCTCATAGGTAATATAAACGAAAATATATCATCTAAAACGGTAGAAAAAGAAATATCAGTAGAAACTAAAGAAAAAACAGAAAAATCTATAACAAAGAGTGATAATAAGTTAAATACCAATAACTATGTAGTTAACAAAAAATCAAGTGATATTCAAACTAAAGTAGATGTTATTTCCAAAGATACATCTACAAAAAAACTAAATAAAACTTTGAAAACTACAGATAATTATTACTTCAATGCTTCTGTTACAAATGATGGTGATGGAAGTAAAGACAATCCATGGAAAACAATTAACCAATTAAATTTCAACAAGATTACAAATGGAAGTACTGTATATATATCCAATGGTAATTATAATGTAGATAATATTGATGTTAATATTGATGTTAATATTATTGGTGAAAATACCAATAAAACCATAATAAAAGGATATAATACATATGATGAAGTATTTAATTTTAATAAGCATACAACAATAACAAATATAACATTTACAAATTCAAGTACAAAAGTAATTTATAATACTGGTACACTTGAACTTAATAATTGTATTTTTAAAAATAACAATATAACATCATATGATGCATGTATAAAAAATAATGGAAAACTAACAGTGAATAATTGTTTATTTAACAATGTATCCTCACAAAAAAGTAGTGTTATTTATAATTCAGCAAGTAATTCCATTAACTTATATCTAAAAAACTCCATATTCACAAATAACAATGCATATAAAGGTATTGTATTGTTATATGGAAGTTGTGCTCAGTTATATAACACAACATTCAATAACAATAAAGCTACTATTATGGCTGGATGCATATATTTAGAGAAAAGTTCTATGAATGTTAATTTAAGTACTTTTATAAACAATTCTGTGCTTAAAGGTACTGGTGGTGTATTCTATGTTTATGATAGTGATTTATTTGTAAATAATTCAATATTTTCCAATAACTATGCATTATTTGGTGGTGTAGCAACATTTCTAAATGGTTCCGGTGATGGAGAAGAGATAACAGAATCAAAACACAACAGTACAATAATAAATTCTTCTTTCACAAACAACAAAGTATTATATGATGGAGGAGTATTCTTTGATGTATATTCAAATCTTGATATAAGATCATCTAATTTCACTAATAACTCTGCTAGAAATGGTGGAAGCATATATGGTGACTACTCAAAAATCAACATAAACAACACTATCTTCAAGAATAATACAGCCACATACTTTGGTGGAAGTATCTATACAAATCAGATAGATATTGCACTTAACAACAACAACTTCATAAATAACAAGGCAACAAAAGCAGAAGATGTCTACTCACAATATTCTAGAAGTTTTACCTCAAAAAACAACACACAAACAAATACTAATTCAATAATAACAAATCAAATAACAACCACTAAAAAACCACAAGTAATTATCACTAACCTAAATAATACACCAATTACAACAATACCTTCAAGTTATGATTTAAGAAAATTAAATCAAGTAACAAGTGTTAAAAGTCAAAGTGGTGGGGGTAACTGTTGGTCATTTGCAACAATGGGTGCTCTTGAATCATGTATTCTTAAAGCAACAGGTATTTCATATGATTTATCTGAGAATAACATGAAAAATATAATGGCACTATTTTCACAATCAGCATGGTGCATATCACCAAATTTAGGTGGATATGATGAAATGCCAATAACATATCTAATAAATTGGTATGGACCTACAGATGAAAATAATGATCCATATATACCAGAGATTATAGTATCTCCTCAAATTAACAATTTAATACAAATAAATAATGTGTATGGAATTCCAAGTAGAACAAATTATACTGATAATAATGAATATAAAAAAGCTATAATGAAGTATGGAGCAGTATATACTGATATTTATTGGCTTGGTTCAAATGTAGATAATACTCATAATTCATATTATTGTCATGAAAAACCAGAATATACTAATCATGCAGTTTGTATAGTTGGATGGGATGATAATTATGATAAAAATAACTTCATAACTCCAGCACCAGGAAATGGTGCATTTATTATTAAAAATAGTTGGGGTACAAGTTCTGGTGAAAATGGATATTATTATGTATCATACTATGATGAAAGTATATTAAATACATGTGATGATATATATGGTGCTGGTGGATTTACATTCATAATCAACAACACAGAAACTTATGATAAAATATACCAATATGATGTTGGTGGAATAAGTAACTGGCTTGAATCCAATAAATATGGAAATTATTCTAATGAATATATATCCTCTGGTAATGAATTAATAAAAGCATTTGGTACATATGTAAGTGATTTAACTAATAATTATACTGTAAGTATCTATGTGAATAATGTATTAAAACATACACAAAAAGGATTATTCACACATCTTGGATATGAAACAGTACAAGTTACAAAATCAATTAATGTAAAAACTAACGATAAAATAAAAGTAGTTCTAGAATTAGTATCATCTTCAACAGTACAAATTCCAATATCTGAAAGTAAATATACAAGAATAGTTTCAACAACTAATTCATATGTTAATGGTAAAACTAATTCAGATAGTGTAGCTTGTCTTAAATTATATACTTCAGAAATTAATAAATCAGAAGTAAATGCAGTTGTTACTAAATCTAACCTAACAAATACACAACTATTAATAAATATCCATGATACTAATGGTAATTCAATAAACACTGGTACAATAACTATAAAAGAAAATAACACAATATTAAAAACAGTACAAGTTACAAGTAATCAAACTTATGTTGATTTAGGAATTAAAAAAGGAATACATCTTATCACAGTATGTTATAATGCAAGTAATTATGCACCATCAAATACAACTTTATTGTTAAATATTGGGGCAACTACAATTAATTCTGATGTATTAAATAGTGATCTTAAAAATACTACAATAAAGGTAGTTGTAAGAGATTCTAACAATAACTTAGTAAATAGTGGTAGAGTTGTAATTTATAATAACAATAACTTATTAACAAACACTACACTTATAAATGGACAGGCAATTATTGTTTTAAATCTAAATGCAGGAACACAAACACTAAATATATTATATTTAGATGATAATTTATATCAATCATCAAATATAACCCAGACAATAACAGTTAAAGCAATAGACACTAAAATGTCAGTAGTGGCTTATAGTAAATTAACAACAAACTCAACAATAGAAG
>NZ_MUZW01000065.1:0-22253 GCF_003266085.1 Methanosphaera sp. DEW79
ATTAACTAAAGTATAACATATAATGAAAGTTAAATAAACTAAAAAATAAAAACTATGAAAACTATAAACATAATTATTAGTACTTAAATTAAGAAAAATATGAAAAAATACAACTTATACTATAATTTTTATTCAAATAATAACTAAAAAACTATTTTTCACAAGGAGGAAAAGAATTTGGCATATGAAGAATATCTTAAAGATTTTCTAGAAATATCAAATATTACTGTTGGAGACACAGTAAAAGTAACAAAACCCCATATAGAACATGAAGGAATGTTACTTGAAAAACCAGACTATTCAAATGAAAACACTATAATACTAAAATTAGATAGTGGATACAATATTGGTATTGATATAAAAGATGCAAAAATAGAAAAAATAAGTGAAGGTAAAAAACCTCAAATAGAATTAGATCCTGTTGATAAAAAAATCTCTGATAAAAAGAAAAATTTATCAATACTTTCAACTGGAGGTACAGTTGCAAGTGTAATTGACTATAAAACAGGAGCAGTACATCCAGCATTTACAGCAGATGACCTGCTCAGAGCAACACCAGAACTTGTTGATTATGCAAATATAAATGCTAAAGCTATATTCAATATTCTAAGTGAAAATATGACACCAGAATATTGGAAAAAAACAGCAACCACAATCTATGATGAAATAAATAATGGAGCAGATGGAATAATCATAGCTCATGGAACAGATACAATGCATTATACTGCATCTGCATTAAGTTTCATGATAGACTCTCCCGTACCTATTGTTTTAACAGGAGCACAACGTAGCTCAGATAGACCATCATCTGATGCATTTACAAATCTTATGGCATCAGTTAATGCAGCAAAATCTGATATTGCAGAAGTTACAATATGTATGCATGGAACTGAAGATGATTCCTACTGTGATCTACACAGAGGTACAAGAGCACGTAAAATGCACACATCACGTCGTGACACATTTACAAGTATAAATATGAATCCACTTGCAAGAATTGAAAATAACAAAGTAACAATAAATGATACACAAGTAAAATACACTAAAAGAAATGAAAAAGAACTATCCCTAAATACTAATCTTGCAGATAAAGTAGCATTAATTAAAATGTATCCTGGAATTAGTCCTGAAATTATAGACATCTATGTAGATAAAAACTATGATGGAATTGTAATTGAAGGAACTGGTCTTGGTCATTGTAGTGATGATGTAATAACAAGTATTACAAGAGCAACAAGTGAAGACATTCCTGTTGTCATGACTTCCCAATGTTTATTTGGACGTACAAATATGAATGTGTATAGTAGTGGTCGTAGATTACTACAAAACAATGTAATTAGTGTGGGAGATATGTTACCTGAAACAGCTTATACAAAACTACTATGGGCTGCAGGACAGACAGATAATGTATCAGAAATATATGAAATAATGAAAACAAATCTTAAAGGAGAAATGGATACAACATTATCCCAAAATTACTTTATAAAAAACTAAAGGAGTGCTGAAAAATTGTCTGAAGATAAATTTAATTATAAAGAATTAGGATTAATGATGGGATTAGAAATTCATCAACAACTAGATAGTAAAACTAAACTATTTTGTAGATGTCCAAATAGCCTAACAGATAAAAAACCTGAAAGAAAAATATTCCGTCGTCTAAGACCAACACAAAGTGAACTTGGTGAAATTGACAGAGCAGCATATGAAGAATCACAAAGAAATCTTCAATTTGTATATGAAGCATATGATCACCATACATGTCTTGTTGAAGCTGATGAAGAACCACCATCCCCTCTAAATCAGGAAGCTGTTGATATTTCAATAATTCTTGCATCACTCATGAATATGAAAGTAGTTGATGAATTTCATACAATGAGAAAACAAGTAATTGATGGAAGTAACACCAGTGGATTCCAAAGAACAGGAATTCTCGCTACTGATGGATATGTTGAAACAGAATATGGTGATGTTACAATTGAAACATTAGGTCTTGAAGAAGATGCAGCAAGACGTATAGGAGAAGAAGATGGTAAAATTGTATTTAGACTTGACAGATTAGGTATTCCCTTAGCAGAAATAACAACATCCCCTGACATGCATCATCCTCTTCAAGTAAAAGCTGTTGCATACCAATTAGGTCAAATCTTAAGAAGTACTAGTGTAAAAAGAGGACTTGGTACAATTAGACAGGATTTGAATATTTCCATTAAAGAGGGAAGTAGAATAGAAGTTAAAGGTGTTCAAGACCTTGATCTTATGCCAACAATTGTTGAAAATGAGGTTCAAAGACAATTAAATCTTATAGATATTAGTAAACAGTTACAAGAACGTGGAGCATGTGTTGAAGAAGAAATTATAGATGTTACAAAATATCTTGAAAACACTGAATCTAAAGTTATTCAAAATAGTCTTGCAAAGGAAAATAGTTGTATTTTAGCTATTAAATTAAGAAAATTCAATGGATTAATTGGACGTGAAATTCAACCAGGTAAAAGATTAGGAACAGAATTTTCTGAACATGGAAAAAAAATGGGTGTTTCTGGATTATTCCACACTGATGAATTACCAGCATATGGAATTGTTCAAGAAGAGGTAGATACACTTAGAGACATACTAGAATTAGATGAAGATGATGCATTTATTCTTGTTGCTGAAGAAAAAACAAAAGCACACAATGCATTACTTGAAATTATTAAACGTGCAAAACAATCACTTGAGGGTGTTCCTGAAGAAACAAGACGTGCACAAGATGATGGAAATACCCAGTATTTACGTCCATTACCTACTGCTAGTAGAATGTATGTAGAAACTGATATTCCAACAGAAATAATTGAAAAAGAAAGAGTTAAAAAAATAGCTTCAAATCTTCCAGAGTTACCTGTTGTTAAAAAAGAACGTATTGAAAAAGAATACAAACTTAGTGAAGATTTAGCTAAACAATTAGTACAACGTAATCGTGCAGATTTATTTGAAGAAATTAAAAAAGAATTACCAAGTATGGATTCAGTGAAAATTGCTTCTGATATTGTATATACTATTAAGGATTTAAAACGTGATGGTTATGATATTACTAAATTAACAAAAGATGCTCTTGTGGAAGTATTTAGTCTTGTGGATAATGATGTGATTCCTGCAGCAGAAACAGAAGTCATATTAAAAGATGTTTGTAATGATATTTCTCCTAGAGATTCAGTGAAAAATAATAATCTTGAAAAACTATCAGATGATATTATAGTAGATACTATTAAGGAAATTATTGAAGAAAATAAAAATATGATTGAACAAAGAAAAATGGGTGCTATGGGTCCTCTTATGGGTAAAGCCATGGCTAAATTTAAAGGTAAAGCTGATGGTCAAACTGTAAGTAATGTTATTAAAGATGAAATTTTAAATATCATCAACAATTAAATACATTATTTATTTTAATCTTCATTTTTACTTTTTTTTATAGAATCCATTTTTTTTAATATAAATTTAAATATAAAATAAAAAGATATATTATTTACTAAATAGGTTAGTAATTCGGAGTGATTATAATGTATGATTTAGTAATTATTGGAGCTGGTCCTGCAGGTCTTACAGCAGGAATATATGCTGGTAGAAGTGGACTTAATACTATTATTCTTGATGAAAATCAAAGTGGTGGAACAGTTAATGTTGCTCCCCTTATAGAAAATTATCCTGGAATCAATGAAATACCTGGTGTTGATTTAGCTCGTAGTATGACAGAGCAAGCAAAGAAATATGTGGATATTAGAGAATTTTCTCTAGTTGAGAGTATCTCTAAATCTATTGGAGGTACTTTTGAAATAAAAACTACAAATGATATTATAGATACAAGATATATTCTTATTGCTACAGGTTCCTCATATAAAACATTAGATTGTGTAGGTGTAGATGAATTTGTTGGTCGTGGAGTTTCATACTGTGCTGTTTGTGATGGTACTTTCTTTGTTAAAAAAGAAGTTCTTGTTATTGGTGGTGGAAATTCTGCTGTAACTGAAGCTTTGTATTTAAATCGTATAGGTGTTAAATGTAGTTTAGTACATAGAAGAGATAAACTTCGTTGTGATAGTCAATTAGAAAAGGATCTTCATAATGCTAACATTAAAATATACTGGAACACACAACTAAAATCTGTTAATGGAAATGACTTTTTAGAGGAAGCAGTATTATATAACAATGAAACTGGTGATGAAACTAAAGTTAAAGTATCTGGAATTTTTATTGCCATTGGATATACACCTAATAATAAACTTATAAAGGATTTTGGTATTTCTTGTGATGATTTAGGATATATTGAAGTTGATGAAAATATGAAAACTAGTGTCGATGGAATATATGCTGCAGGTGATATAACTGGTGGTGTTAAACAGGTTATTGTTGCTGCAGGTCAAGCTGCACAAGCTGTAACACATATTAGTGAATTATTATTGATATAGTGTTGATGATATGACTTTAACTTCCAAATTATTTCAGGAAATATCCTCTGATTTAAAGAAAGATTTTCCAGAGATTGAGTCAATAGAACGTGAAAATAATAGTGTTATTATAACAGGATGTGATGATGTGTTATGGAACATCTTTGAAGTATTATTTAATGGTGTTAAAAACATTGAATTTAATATGGATAAAAACAAAACACATTATCTTATAATAGATTTTTAGATTTATTCAATTTAGGAGTTAATTAAGATGAATAATAGAATTGAAAATAATTATGTTTCAGAAAAACAGTTACGTCAGCTTAATCAAAGTAGAGTAGAGGCCAAAATTGTTGTTTTAAAAGCAGTAGGTTATCCACTTGAGAGTTCATTTATTGAAACTCCCGAAATTGAAGTTACAAACAAGGAATTATTTGAAATATATGCACAAGATCAGTGGAGTGGTTATAAAGTACATAAAGGTCAGTATATTTTTGATCAGAAATTAATTCCTGATTTTGCATTTCAAGTAGTGGATGTTAGACCAGATAATTCCTATATTACACATAACACCTCTTTTCTCATGTTTAAACAAGATAGTAAAATTAAACAAACCCTTTCTAAACATGAATATAAAGTTAGTGATGTTGTTGGTCAAACAAAGGCTAAAAATAAAGCAAAAATAATAACTAATTACTTGGAAAATCCTGATAAATTCAAAAATTGGGCTCCTCGTAACATATTATTTTATGGAAGACCAGGTACTGGTAAAACCATGCTTGCACAGGCTTTAGCCAATGAATTAAATGTTCCCATACATATGATTAAGGCTACAAGTTTAATTGGAAATCATGTGGGTGATGGTGCTAATCAAATTCATGAGTTATATAAACAAGCCAGATACACCAAACCTACTGTGATTTTTATTGATGAAATTGATGCTATTGCATTAGAGAGAAAGTATCAATCATTACGTGGAGATGTAACAGAGATTGTAAATGCTCTTCTTACTGAAATGGATGGTATTGAAGATAATGATAGTATTATTACTATTTGTGCTACCAACAATCCTGAAATTCTTGATTATGCCATAAGAAGTAGATTTGAGGAGGAAATTGAATTTACATTACCTAATGATGAAGAACGTAGAATTATCCTTGAAAAAAACATTAAGACTCTACCACTTAAATGTAGTTTTAATCTTGATAAATTAGTTTGTGAAACTAAAAATTTATCTGGAAGAGATATGAAGGAAAAAATATTAAAAACTGCCCTTCACAGAGCTTTATGTGATTCTCGTGATGTTATCAATGATGAGGATGTTAGTTATGCTTTAGATGAAATTAGAAAAGAAGTAAAACATTCAGATAAAATGTTTGTATAAACTTCTTTCCTTAAATTTTTTTAAAATAATAAGTTATAAGTTATTTTTTTATAACTTTTAAGTTTTTAAATTATAAATTAAAAGAAATAAGTAATAACTAATAAGAAAAAAGAATACATAAGAAAAAATAAGAGAAAAATAAAAATAAAAAAAGTAGCATATGTTATACAATACTTTAAATATATAGAACTAATCGAAACACTCACATAAATTATAATTAACAATTAAAGAATAATTGTTTTTGAGAGTATGAATATATAAATAGTAGAATTACACATAATATAAAATAAGACGGAACACGGCATTAGTGTTCCTATTAAAATTTAAAATTATAATAAACACCTACTATAATTCTATAGTAAAGTGTTTACAACAGTAATATAATAGTTATTAAAAAAATAATAACAATTAGTTAAATAAATCATGGAGATTAATGACAATGTCTTATGTTGACGAAGTAATTAATAAAATTACAAAAGAAAACCCAGGTGAACCTGAATTTCACCAAACATTAAACGAAGTATACAAATCTATTGAAGTAGCAGTAGAAGAAAATGAAGAACAATACAGAAAAGATGCAGTACTTGAAAGATTAGCAAACCCTGAAAGACAAATAAAATTCAGAGTTCCTTGGGTTGATGACGAAGGACAAGTTCAAGTAAACACAGGATACCGTGTACAATTCAACAGTGCAATTGGTCCATACAAAGGAGGATTACGTTTCCACCCTTCAGTAAACATAGGTATTATAAAATTCTTAGGATTTGAACAAATATTCAAAAACTCATTAACAGGACTTCCAATTGGTGGAGGAAAAGGAGGATCCAACTTCGATCCTAAAGGTAAATCAGACCGTGAAGTAATGAGTTTCTGTCAAAGTTTCATGAATGAATTATACAGACACATAGGTCAAGATCAAGATGTACCTGCAGGAGATATAGGTGTAGGTGCTAGAGAAGTAGGATACTTATATGGACAATATAAAAGACTCACCAAACAATATGAAGGAGTATTAACTGGAAAAGGATTAACCTTTGGTGGATCTTTAGCAAGAACCGAAGCAACAGGTTACGGATTATTATACTTCACCAATGAAATGTTAAAAGCAAACAATGAAACATTAAAAGATAAAACTGCAACAGTATCTGGTTCAGGAAATGTAGCTATTTATGCAATTGAAAAAGCACAACAATTAGGTGCAAAAGTTGTAACAGCATCAGATTCAACTGGATGGGTATATGATCCTAAAGGTATCGATGTAGCATTACTCAAAGAAATCAAAGAAGTACAACGTGGAAGAATGAGTGATTATGCTGCAAAAAGAGAATCTGCAGAATATCATGAAGGAAGAGGAGTATGGCAAATTAAATCTGATGTTGCTCTACCTTGTGCAACTCAAAATGAATTAACATTAGATGATGCTAAACTTATTGTAGAAAATGATACCCTTGCAGTATCTGAAGGAGCAAACATGCCTACAACACTCGATGCTACAAAATATTTACAAGACAATGGAATATTATTCGGTCCTGCAAAAGCAGCAAATGCTGGTGGAGTAGCAGTATCAGCTCTTGAAATGAGTCAAAACTCAGAAAGATTATACTGGACTTTTGATGAAGTTGACAATATGCTCAAAGATATCATGACAAACATCTTCAGTAAATTAAATACAACAGCACAAAAATATGAACAAGACAAAAACTATGTTCTTGGTGCTAACGTAGCTGGATTTGAACGTGTAGTAGAAGCTATGCAATCACAAGGTATTGTATAGATACAAACTTGAATTATGATTCAATTCATAATTCATTCTTTTATAAACTCCTAAAACCAAAAACTCATTTTAAAAAAAATAGAAAATAAAATTAATTATTTTTAAGTAATCTACTTACATAGATTTTTCCTATAATAAATGCTATAAATGCACCTATTGTATATCCAACAACATTACCTAACCATACACCATTAAGACCCATATTAAATACTACTGCAAATAGATATGAAAATATTATTGCACATACTGCTTCTCTAGTAAATGTTAATAGTAATGATACATTAGCCTTACCAAATCCTTGAAATAAATATGTTGATACAACACCAATTGGAAATGTTAGAAATGTAATTGAAAAATATTTTAGAAACACTACAAAAGGTTCATGTAACATACTACTTGTAGATGAATATGCAAATAAGTATGCAATTTGATTTGCAAATACATATAATATTACTGCAGAAATTATACCAATAATTGTTCCAAGAAACATTGCATAATTATATGCTTCATTAATTCTATTAAAACGTTTTGCACCATAATTAAAACCAACAATACTTACTAATGCACTACCTATTCCAATTAAAGGTTCAAATGCAAATGAAATTAAACGCCATCCAGTCTCATATACTGCTACATAATCACTATTTGAAACCATTAATAATAAGAGATTCATTATTATTCCAACAAATGATAATACAAAAAATTCTATACTTGCTGGTATTCCTATTTTTAAAATATCCCTAATTATACCAGCATCATACTTAAAATATGTTCTATATGGCTTTAGATATGTATCTTTTTTAATATATATCCAATAAATTATAACTAAACATACAATTAGTAAGGATATGAGTGTTGCATATGCAGCTCCCGCAATTCCCATATTTAACTGATAAATAAATATTGGATCTAGAATTATATTTATAATTGTAGATAAAAACATTGCATACATCGTTCTTTTCACATCACCCTCTGCTCGTAATATACCATACATTGCTTGTGGAAATATAAGTAGAATTGAACCTACAAAAAACACTCTTGAAAATTCTAGAGCAAGCTGTAAATTCATACCACTTGCTCCAATTAAAATATACAAGGGTTCCATGAATACAAGCAATAATAGTGTAATTATTACTGAGAAAATAATAATTAAAAGTAGTGAATGAAATGAAGCATTGTTTGCTAATTTATGATTTTTCATTCCAATATATTTTGAGATTACAGCAGTAATTCCTGAACCAAGACCTGCACCTATACCTAATATAATAAATTGTAGTGGAATTATAAAACCAATAGCTGTTAGTGCATCTACTCCTAGTCCTGATATCCACATTGCATCTACAATATAATATAATGATCCAATTACTAATGATACCATTAGAGGAAAAGATAACTTCCTAACTGCAACTTTAGCATCACCATCTAGTATGTTAACTCCTATTGTATTTTCAGATTCTTCAACCAAAAGATACCTCCTATAGACTCAATTAATATAACATTAATATATTAACTTATGATTATATAAATTTTATTAAAAACAGGATATTAATAAAAAAAATATATCTGGGACTTAAAATTATGAGTAAAACTGGATCAAAAGAAGAACGGGACCTTGTTAATAAATTATGGAATGCTAATTTTGCAGCTATGCGTGCACCTGCAAGTGGTGGTGCAACAAAAAGACCACTTCCTGATGTACTTGCAGGTAATGGAAAATTATATCTTGCTATAGAAGTTAAATCTACACGTCAAGAATATATTTATATTGATAATGAGAAGATTACTAATTTATTAAAATTTTCAAAAATCTTTGGTGCAAAAGCATATGTTGGTGCAAAATTCATTAGAAAACCTTGGAGATTTATAAAAATTGAGGATTTACATATAACACGCAAAAACAATTACAGAGTAAATATTGACTTAGCATTTAGTAAGGGATTGGATTTTAATGAAATTATTGGAGAAAGTAAGCAGACAAAATTAATTTAAATTTATTTAGGTGGATAATATGGATTCAAATAACATGACAATAGAATGTCCTATAGATAAAGCAACGAATATTTTCAGTAAAAAATAGACTATACAAATAATACGTGACTTATTTTTTGGTAAAATACATTTTAAGGAATTTCAAGAAGATAAACCAAAACTTAGTAATAAAATATTATCTAAAAGATTAAAGGAATTAGAATCATATTTTTTGGTGGATTTCCTGAGAAATCTGCTAATACTGCCTTTGCATTTTTAAGAGTGAATACTTCAAATTCAGGATTATCTCCACTTTGATATAATACTTTAACTAGATCATTTGCATCGATTACTTTTTGTTTTAATTCAATATCATCAGTAAATTCTACTTGTGTTGATATTCTAAGTCATGCATAATCGTGAGTTACTGTTGTTATTTCAATATTAGAATTTTTTTTGCATTTCTTTATACATTGGTTTTTTTTGTTACTTGTACAGAAGTATGGTTTTTCATCTTCTTCAAAGTAATATAATATTGGTCTTATTTTTGAGTTGTTATCAAGTCCATTTGTTGCTAAGTATACGAGTGGATTTTCTTCTAAAAATTTTATTACACAATTCATTTTAATCAATCTCCATTAATTTAATTTTATATTTATATTACAGTAATTATTAGTTAATTTACTAAGTAAAGTATTTATAATCCTTTATTTACTTGGTAACTATTTAGTAACCTATTTTTTAAAAATTAATTGAAGATATTATTATAAAAAGTTTTAAGAATAACCGACTAAATTATAACTTATAATGTTAAAACAAATAACTTATAACTTATACTAAAGATAAATAAAAAAAAATAATAAAAAAATTAGTATTTAACAATACTTCCTGAAGCATCACGACGATACTTACCAAATTCTCCAAGTTCTCTTAATTGATTCTTATTAAAAACAGGACCTTCCACACATACTCTAAGTCCTGTATCATCAATACAACACTGCCCACATATACCAAGACCACATTTCATATATCTATCAAGTGCTAATTGACAATCAACATCGTATTTAATACTTAATTCATACAATTTATAGGACATTATTTCTGGACCACAACCAACAATAACATCATATTCCCCAGTTTGTAACAATTCCTCTGCAAGTTGTGTACTGAAACCTTTAAATCCACAACTTCCATCATCAGTACACTTATGTACTACAACATCAGAATCAAATCTTTTATTAAATACCAGTTCATCAGCACAACTTGCTGCTGATATTAACTCCACATTATCATAAAATGAAGTTAAAGGTGCAAGAGAAGCTATACCTGATCCTCCACCCACAGCTAGTACTTTTTTATAACCATCCAGTTCATATCCATGACCATAAGGTCCTCTAATACCAATTAAATCACCCACATCCATATTATCATACATATTTTCCGTAAATGGTCCTGCTTTACGAATAGTTATTCCCATAAGATTATTTTCCCTATCAATAATGGAGATTGTCATTGGTTTTTCATTATGTAAATCCCATACCATAACAAATTGTCCAGGATGAATATCATCTGTTATATTCCATGGAAATATAAATGTTTTTACTGTTGGTGTTTCAATAATTGTTTCTTTTATTTCAACGACATTTGGAACTTCATCATCATAAACATTTTCAATCATAAACTTTTCACCTATCCTAAGTTATGAGATAATCCTATAATCTCTTCCACATTTTTATAACCATTTTCTTCTAAGAAATTTGAAAGATCATGTGTTATATTTTTAAATATTTCTGGTCCTTCATACATAATTGATGTTCCAATTTGAAGTAGGCTTGCACCTGCATATAAAAATTCTAATGCATCTTTATATGTTCTTATTCCACCCACACCAAATAATGGAATATCAACAGCTTCATATGTTTTATATACACATTTAAGAGCTATTGGTTTTATCATAGGACCAGCAATTCCTCCAAATACATTATTTAGTATTGGTCTTGCTGTTTTATAATCTATTCTAAGACCTGGCCCCACACTATTTATAAGAGTTAATGCATCAGCTCCAGCATCCTCTGCTGCCTTTGCAATTTCTGTAATATCTGTTACATTTGGTGTTAATTTAACTATGATTGGTACATCTTTTATATTATCTTTAACACTACTTACAATATCATGTGTTAATTCAGGATTTTCCCCAATATTTGATCCAAAACCACATTTTGCATGTGGACAAGATACATTTAATTCAAATGCATCAACATAATCCTTTGTCTGATTTGCAACATCAGAGAATACTTCCTCACTATCACCATATATTGAGGCTATTACTGGTGTTTTATCACGAATTTCATTTAAATCTTTGAGTTCTTCTTTTTTAGCCTCAACTCCAGGACTTGCAAGCCCTACTGAGTTTATAACCCCACCTTCAATCTTTACAATGGTAGGATTATCATATCCATCATTTGCTTCTATACTAAATGACTTTGTTACAATACCTCCAGCACCAGCTCTTGCAACCATTTTCATTGAACTAGCTGTTGTTCCAAGAATTCCTGCTGCTAAAAATAGAGGATTAGATAGTTTCATTCCTAAAATTTCTTGTTCTAACATTTCTACTTTCCTACTAATTTTTTATTTTATAATAAAAAAATAATTTATAATATCTTATATTTATTTCTGTATTTTCATGCTTATAAATTAAAAATAGTTTATTGTTATGACAAGTTGTTAACATTAATAAATATAGAAAATTAAAAGTATTATACATGAAATGCTATATTACAACTACAAGTTTCGGATTTATAGCTACGAATCAAGATAATGAAATAATTGACTACAGAGTTTTTGAAAAAAAACAAGTTGAAAAACTACTAGAAATACAGAAAAAACAATTATTACAAGAAGAAGTAGAGTTAATTGAATCAGTTGGTTTATATTATGATGAAATTGTAATAGAAACTAGTAAGGCTCGAAGTATATATTCACACTTAAATCAGTATGATAAAATCATTACAGAAAATACAACAAAAACTGGAAAATACATAAGAAACAATTTAGAAGAGATTTTAACAGATATTCCCGAGCTAAAAAAGGTTGATGTACGTAGAAATTTAAATAATACATACACCCAAATAGCTAAAGATAAAATTAGAGAATCTATTAAAACTAATGATGTAATGATCGTAGAAACAATAAATTCACTTGAAGAAATAGAAGAAACTACAGGTAAATTAATTGAACGTTTAAGAGAATGGACAATAACATATGTTCCAGAGTTAGATAAGATTCATAATCATGAATTATATTCTAAAATCATTGCTTTAGAAACAACACGTGAAAATATTAAAAATAGTTCTTTAATTGAAAATACACAGATTGAAATACTAGATAGTAACGATGTTGAAATGACTGAAGAAGATTTATCAATAATTAAAGAATTTGCTACATCAATTTATTCATTATATCAGACAAAGAATACTCTTGAAGAATTTATCCAGAATAAGATAAAAGAAGTAGCTCCTAATTTATATGATGTTGCAGGTGCTAACCTTGCAGCTAAATTAATTGCACATATGAATGGATTAGAACAACTTGCTAAATTACCATCAAGTACTGTTCAAATTATTGGTGCTGAAAAGGCAACATTTAGACATTTGAAAACTGGAGAAAATCCACCCAAACATGGATTAATCTTCCAACATCCAAGTATTCGTGGTTCAAATTGGTGGATACGTGGAAAATTAGCCCGTGCTGTAGCTGCTAAAATTACTATTGCAGCAAGAAAAGATGCATTTAGTAATGATTATGATGCTAATTTGAAGATTGAACTTGATGAGAAAATTGAGAAAATAAAAAAGGATCATCCATTCCCCGAAAGAAAAAAGAAAAAAGAGAATAAGGATAAAAAAGGTAAAAAAAGTAAAAAAAATCGTAAAGAACGTAAAAAAAAGAAAAATAGGAAGAAAAAATTAAGAAAAGGAGAATATTCCTATTAGGGAGTTGATATTATATGCAGATAAAAAATATTGGTGAAAATGTATATCAAATAGATAATCAAATTGCTACTGTAAATCTAACTCCTACAAAACAAGTGTATCAAGAAAAACTCATACCATATGAAGATAAAGAATTTAGATTATGGAATCCACGTAGATCAAAACTAGCTGCAAGTATTATTAAAGGTCTTACTATATTTCCATTTAAGAAAGATTCAAATGTATTATATTTAGGAGCTTCTGCAGGAACTACTCCTTCACATATTTCAGATATATGTACTGAAGGAAAAATTTATTCAGTTGAATTTTCTCCAACAATGATGAGAGAATTCATTGAAGTTGCACAAAAAAGAGAAAATTTAATACCATTACTTGAAGATGCTACACATCCCCTTAATTACCAACACTTATTAGAATCAGTTGATATTGTCTATAGTGATGTGGCTCAAGCACAACAAACAAAACTTTTCATTGATAATTTCAGACTGTTTGCAAAGGAAGATGCAACTGGAATTATAATGATTAAAGCAAGAAGTATTGATGTAACAATGAATCCAAATACAATTTTTAAACAGGAAAAAAGAAAGCTTGAAGAAAGTGGCCTAAAAGTTTTAGAAGAAATAAAACTTGACCCTTATGAAAAGGATCATATTGCATTTATTTGTAAAAAATCATTCTAAAAAAAAGATGATAGATTTTTATATTAATTTATAAATTCTATCAATTATTTTTTGAGAAATATGCCATTTAGAATCAAGACATAACTTCTCACAACCATCATCACTAATTAAGTAAACCTCATTATCCTCACATCCAGGTCCAGCCCCTTCAACAAGAATATCATTAGCCACCATTAAATCAACATCGTATTGATTTTTTTTATTAGTAGCCTTTTTAATTAAATCACCCTCAGACAAACCAGCTTCAGCCTTAAATCCAACAATAAAAATATTAGAATTAATTTCTCTTACTTGTTCTAAAATTTTAGGTAATCTTCTAAGATTAAGTGATAAATCATTGTCTGATGAATATTTTAAATCACTCTTATTTTCCACTTCAAAATCAGAAACAGCTGCTGTTGAAACGAAAATATCAGCATTTATAATCTCTTTTTTCACAACTTCAGCCATTTCACGTGATGATTCCACATTGATCCTCCTAAAAGTTTTAGGAATATGTGTTTTTGTTATTCCACAAATCAATGTAACATTAGCTCCTTGACGATATGCTTCTTTTGCAATTTCAACACCCATCTTACCAGAACTTCTATTAGTTATTCCACGCATAGCATCAATTTCTTCAAAAGTTCCACCAGCAGTTATAACAACATTCATTCCATCTAATTTATTTTCAGAAACCATTCTTTCCACTTCAAGAACAATATCATGTTTACTTGGAAACTTAGCTTTTCTTTCTTCATTAGTAGGTTCTATAAATCTAACTTCTGGATGTTTTTCTTTAATTTTATTAATATTTTCTTCTATTGCATGATACATTGAAATATGCATTGATGGAACAAATAATATTGGAGTTTTATAACCACTGGCTGTTAATAGAAGAGTAGTTACTGAAGTATCTGCTATTTTATAAGCAAATTTACTTATTGTATTTGCTGTTGCTGGTGCAACAAGTATTAAATCAGCTTGTGCATTTTTTACATGTTCAACATTACCAGTAATTTTTGTTACAACAGGATTCTTTGTTGCAAATTCCATAGACAGTGGTGTTATAATATCACATGCATCATCTGTCATGAAACATTCAACATCAAAACCATGTCTTTGTAATTGATGTACTAACTTTAAATCTTCAGTTGCGGCAATACTACCAGTAACACAAAGAATTATCTTCATATATATCCCCCATATTTATTATAAATTAAGAGAAAATCCATTTTTATTCTCATTATCTTTTATTAATTTAAAACTATGTACTATCTTATCATAATTTGATCTTTGAGATTCATATGATTCTACTGGTGTAGAAAAAAGTACTACATATAATTTACCATCACTCATTTTCATCCATGTAGCCACATGCTCTTTCTGTGTACCATCAGGCTCATTTATAATATATCTGTGAATTAGAACAGATCTATTATTTAATGTTGAAGAAGCTTCCTGAATTCTAATATAATTACCATATTGTGTTAATCCTTGATTATTAGTATTATATGCTTGTTGTAAATCATTCCCTAATTCTGAAGGTACTTGTTGTATTACAACTGATGTATTAGCATCCTTTGGATTTGCTACTGCCACTATTGATCCTTCAGATACACTATTTGCTTCTGACCACCCCTCAGGATAAATAAAAGTTACACCATTTTTTTCATAAGTTTCTCCTGAAGTCATTATAGGTCCTAAAAGTCCACCATAATATATGGCGACACAGACAAGTACTAATAAAATAATTGTTATTATTGTTTTAACCCATTTCATAATATATACTCCCTATAATCTAAATCATGTAGTAGTATTACTTGAAGATGTACTAGATTTAGATGTGGTTTTACTACTTGAATTAGTTGCTTTCTTAGTATTTTTCTTATTAACAACTTTTGAAGTGTTTATCTTCTGATATTTTTGGACTGTATTCTTTTGTAGAGTAGTATTATTACTCTGTGTGGCATTAATAGAAGTAACAGTATCATTAGCACTGAATGCTGAATCAGATACGGTTATGTTAATACCTGTTTCATTTTCTACTGTGTGTAATGCAGATATTCCTGCAAAAATTCCAATACCAAATGCTAATAATACAAATAATACTAATAAAATTCTTTTAGTACTTTTACTAAAGATTTGTTTACTGCTGATTTCTGAGAATTCCTCATTTTTAACTGAGGAATATCCATCCACAAAATCATCATATAATTCTTCTTTTTTATTTCTAGATTCTTCAATTTTTGATGATTTAAAACCTTTTGCTTCTTGAAGTTTACTTACAGCTTCCTTATTACCCAATTTACGTTCATATCTTATTCTTAATGTATCATATTCATCTAAAGAAAGATTACCTTTATTTTTTTGCTCTTCCAAATATTTTAATTTCTTTTCAATATTATGTCGAGAGTTACTTCGAACTATTTTAATGCCCCCTCAACAGTTTTATAAGAACCTAATAATTTAAACATCTTAACTTTCTTTTTAATTATAGTTAATGTTTTACTTATATTAGAATCTAAACGATGACCTTCCATATCAATAAAAAATAAATATTTTCCCATACCTTGTTTTGAAGGCCTAGATTCAATTTTTGTAAGATTTATATTTTCCTTAACAAATTCATATAAAATCTCACATAATCCTCCAGGCTTATCTCCATTTAATGAAATTATAATCGATGTTTTATCATGTCCTGTTGACTCTTTTTGGTCATGATTTGCCAATATTACAAAACGTGTAACATTATTTGGATAATCTTGAATATTTTCATCTAATATTTCAAGATCATATTTCTTAGATAAAATTTCATTTCCAATTACTGCAGCAGTAGCTATTTCAGTAACATATCTTGCAGCATTTGCTGTACTTGACATTGTATGAACTTGTTTACCAAGCTTATTAATATAATGTCTACACTGTGCTATTGGTTGTTGATGAGAACATATGACAGATATATCCTTAAGAGTTTTACCCTTTTGTACTAGAAGATCATGATTAATAGGTAATTCTAACTCTCCTTTAATCTTTATATTAAAATATACTAGTGCATCTAATGTTACAAGTACTGAACCCTCAGTTGAATTTTCAATAGGTACTATTGCTTCATCAATTTCATTTTTTTCTAAAGATTCGAATATATTAAGTATATTTGGATACGGAATAATCTCCATATTATCCTCAACAATAGATAATGCTGCTTGTTGTGAGAATGTTCCTTCAGGACCAAGATATCCAACTTGTTTATTTTTATTCATTAATTATTATTTATGTAAAGGTTAATTAATTAAGTAATGCTTTTTACATAGTACTTGAGTGTCATTTTAAAAAGAGTAAATAATAATTTAGATATAATTTCTAAAAAAAATAAGAAGTATTAAAAGAAAAAGAAGAGAAAAAATTAGTAATTTCCTCTTTTTCTACTGTGATCATAGACATAACGTAAAATATCAGATTTTGAAACAATACCTTGAACTTTATTTTTATCATCAGATACAGGCATTCCACTAAATTCTTTTGAAACCATTATATTTGCCACTTGAGCTATTGTTGCATCTTTTGTAGTTGTTTCAATTGTTTGAGACATTACTTCCTGAACAAATAAGTTTCTTATTTGTGTATGCTGATATTTTTCAGGTACTCTTTCTTTAAATTCAACAATTGTTTTAGCCATATCCTTAGCTGTAATTATACCCATTATTAATCCAGAGTTAACTACAACAAGTCTTGCCACATCATTGTCAATCATTAATCTTCTTGCATGTACTAATCTGTCATCAGGACTTACTGTGATAACACGATTTGTCATGATATCTTTTATAGGAGTTTCATCATATGGTTTTGTATCCACATTCCTTAAAAAGTCTGTTTTTGTCACCATACCTACTATATCATTGTCATCAATAATAGGTATTCCACCAATATGATTATCAACCATTAATTTGAGTATTTTAACTTTTGAATCAGAAGGTGCTCCAGTTATAACATCACCAGTCATGATTGTAGAAATTCTCATATGAGATAGAGGAACTTCTTCATATTTTGCTGAAGCTATTTTTGTAGCAATATCTTTTTCAGTTACAATTCCTACTAATTCATTTGTTTTTGAAGATATGGCAGGTAATCTTGAAATTTTATGTTTTCTCATTAGTTTTAAAGCGTCTGAAACTGTTTGATCTTTACGAACTGTTACTATGTCTTTAGCCATTACTTTATCAATTGTCATAAGTAATCAACTCCTAAGTTTTTTTAAATTATGTTAATAACTATTTATTATTTAAATATAAATAGCTTGTTCTTATATACAATAAAAAAAGAAAAAAAATTAATTCTTTTTTTATTAACCTATTGCACAACTGCTTTTATTAGATCACGAATTGTTACTATTCCTATTATTTTTCCAGAATCTTCATCTACTACAGGTAACCCACGAATATTTGATTCAAACATTAAATCTGCAACATAACCTAATTTATCATATTTAGATACTGTAATTACATCCTTAATCATTAATTGATCAGCTGTTACTTTAACAACATCTTCTCCTTCATTAGAGAATAATTTTGCAAATAATTTATGGTCACCTATGTATTTAAGTATGTCTGATGCTGTAACAAATCCTAATAATTTTTCTTCTTTTGATTGAGACTCCTGATCTTCCCCTACTATTGGAACTCTCCTTAATGAGTTTCTTACCATTATTTTTGCAATACCTTCTATTGGAGTTCCAGGTGTTGTTGTTATAACATTAGTTGCCATGATATCCTGTACTTCTAAATCAGCACATAGTTTACCTAATTTTTTAACAATATCTCCTTCTGTTACTATTCCAACTATTTTTTCATCATTATTTATTATTGGAAGTCCACCAATTCCTTCTTCAAGCATTAGTGTTGTTGTATCAACAATAGTATCAGTGTTTGTCATTGTTTTTACACCTACTGTCATGATTTCTTTAATAGGTGCATTTATTGCAGATAAGAAGTTACCTTTATGTTTATCTGTAATAATGTTGTATTTTTTTCCTCCACCAAAGAAGTCAAGAATATCCATTGTTGTTACTATACCTAATAACTTTCCAGAACCAGGGTCTGTAATTGGTATTCTTCTAAAGTCATTTTTACTCATTAGATTTGCTATTTCAATTATGGATGAACTTTGTGGTGCTGTTACAACATCTTTAGCTGCTATGTCCATTATGTCTCCATCTGTTTCTGCTTTTTTAGTTTGTAAATCTAAGTTATCATAACTTTCTATTTTGTTTATAAGTTTATTTTTCATATAAATACCTCACTGTATTGTTTAATTTGTTATCTTATTAATTAATCCATTTCTTCTTCTGATTCATTATCTATACAATCAGGGCATAGATATCCCCCATCAATGTCCCGTAATCGATCATAAACACCACATTTTTCACAAACACCCTCACTTAGATGTTCATCATAATCATTAGAGTATACATCATCAGAATAAAGTCCATCCAGATTTTTTTCTTCAATAAACAGCCCTATTAATTCAGGAGATACTCTCACAATGTCTGTTAGTGTTAATATACCCTTTAAAACATCACCTTCTATTACTAAAAGAACTTTACAATTATTTTTTATCATTGTAGAGGATGCTTCAATTAGAGAAGTATCTAATCCTACACTAACATATTTCTCCATAACCATGTCTGCAGTAATATCTTGTGGTGAAATATTTTTAGATACAACTTTTGAAATAATACCATTACTTGTAACTATTCCCTCTACCACTTGATCTTCTATAACCACGGAACTAATATCATGTTTAGTCATAATAGTTGCTATATCAGATATTGATGAACTGCTGGTTGCTGTTATAACATTGTAGGTCATAGCATCTTTAATACCTATGTTATGTTTTGTTTTTAATTCCATGTTAATCACTCCAGATTTTTTATTAAAAAGTTAATAACATAATTAATAGTATAACCTTACTTATATTATAATATTTATTTAATTTTCATATTTTCATACATAAAAATTAGAAAAATAAAATTTATTTATAAATATTTCATTAAAAATAGAAAGTTAAAAAAAAATATAGTTATAGTAATAATAAATACTATGAGAAATAAAAATAAAATTGAAAATTAATGTTTTATTTTAAATATTATGAAGAACTTTTTTTACTATTAATATCAACTTAATTTATAATTAATATAAAAAAATTAATAAAATAGAATAATTTCTTATTCTACATTCAAATATTTATGTATTTGAGGTATTATTGATACAGAATGATTTTTTCCAATAATTTCAGATATTTTAAAGAGATTATCCTTTTTATCCCATAATTCCATAGGACTTACTGGTTGAATTATTATTTCTACTTCTTTTGATATGTCATTAATATCTTTCATTATTTTATTTATAACATTTATTGGTGTTGTTGGAGAAACAACTATTTTAATATAATATTTCTGATTATTTAGTTGCATTACTTCTATTGATTTTAATTCATTTTCATAAACTTCTATCCATTCATCCTTAGAATTAAAATGTTCTGGTAACTTAATATCCATTGATACAATATCAATTACATCATTTAAGTTATCCAATTCAATTGGTTTTGTTGCATTTGTTTCAAGCATTGCTTTGTAGGGATATTTTTTTAGAAAATCATGTATATAATCTGAGTGAAGTAATGGTTCTCCACCAGTTATTTCCAATGAATCAAAGTCAGGAGTCATTAGTTTTTGAATTTCTTCATTTAATTGATCATATGAATATTCCTTACCCAACTGATTTGTTTTACTATTTTCTGTGTCACAGTATTTACAATTAATATTACATCCTGCAAATCTAATAAATATTTGACGTTTACCAATTAAGAGACCTTCTCCTTGTATACTTGAAAATATTTCTATTATTTTATGAGTAATTGAGGAATCCTCCTTAATTTAATGGTTTATGATAAGATGCTCCTTGACCTATTCCTTCATTTACTTGTACTTCAATATAGTCTAGAGTTGTTGTATCGATATTTTCAACTATTAAATCTGTAATATACACAGATAATGATTCTGCTGTTGTTGAAACTATTGGAAGTAGCACTACATCACATTTAGGTAATTTATATTCAAGTTTATCCAATACTTTAAATTCAACAGTTTCATCATCCTCATAAGTTATTTCTAAATCTGGACTTTCCACAGGTATTAATACTCTATGATCTAGTGTTTTACAGATTTTTCTTGTAATGGATTTAAGTACTTTGAAGTCTATTACAAATCCAAATTTTCCTGAACGTTCACCTTCTACTTCCACATCAACAATATAACTATGTCCATGAATTTTTCCACAGGATTCATGTCCTATAACCATATGTGCTGCTGAAAATCTTAAATTTGTATGTATTCCATCTAAATTTACTTTCATATTTTTTTGCCTCTTAGAATACTTTTGTTTTTGTTATATCTTTATCTATTGTTTCAATCATTTCTATATATGTATTTGCAATATCATCTTGTAATTGATGTATTTTATTAACATCCATATTATCCTCTAGAGCAGATGTTTCTACATCATCTGGTGTTCCTTCTGTTGTAATATTTAGTGCAAAGTGCATTTTCATTGAACTAATAGATGCTGTTGCTATGGATACTGACAATTTTTTATTGTTAATAAATATATCATCACCATCTTGTGTTGTTTTAATACCATAATCCAGTAGTTTATCTCTTGTTATCATAACCAGTATTCTTTGTCTATGATATGCTAATTTTAGATTTCCTGGTTGTTCATCAAAATGTTCCACTATGAAATTTAACATCAAATTTCCTTTTATATCAAGTCCCACATCTTCATAATCTATTAAATTATCACCTAGTATGTTCATAGGTCCTACCCATGAAACTATGGTTGAATCTTTTACTTTAAATTCTTGAAATGCCCATGAAGGATTTATTTGACTTCCATCATATTCATTACCATCTATCCATTTTAAGTACTGCATTTTATCATCTCATATAATATTTATTTATTCCAATTATCATAAAACTATGTTCAGTTTATC
>NZ_MUZW01000057.1:0-43818 GCF_003266085.1 Methanosphaera sp. DEW79
AAATATTAAAGGAATGATTCTATATTCAATTATACCTATCCTGTAGTTTTCATAACTAAAATATCCTTTATCAAAGAGTAATATATCTAATAGATGTATTATTCTAGATTGTTTTATATTTTCCTGTACTTTTGTATACTTTTGTGTTATGTGGTACTTCGTTATGGATTAAAATAAGAGTAGGAGTTAATGAGTTTTTCCATGACTATTGTAACTTTATAATCAATGTAATGACCTTTGGATGAAGAATATGACTATTTTAGATTCATTTTTGAGAGATATTTTTTGGTATAATGTTTTCTCATAATTATTATAATGAAATTAAATCAAAGAAGCATATAATATTTATTCAGTAAAAACATGATTTATAAAAAAATAAAATATTTAAAATAATAGTATAATAATGTTAAATACTGTATATTTTTAATCTATTTTCAAAACAAAACAATAAATATTTAAAAACATATGATAAACATACTATTATAAACTAAAAATATGTTTTAAAAATAATTACTAGAGGAGGTTGTAAAGGAAATGTTAGATTTATTATATGAAAAAACCATAACAAAAAAAAAGCATGTGAAGCATTTTTTCAAGGATATTAAAAGTAACATAGATTATAAGCAAGTAGAAAAATCATTTACAAAATATGAATTTAGTAAAGAAAAACAAGATAAAATTCTAGCTGCTGTAGATGGTAGTTTTAATAAGAAAAAATACATGGCCTGTTTTGTGTATGCAATTAGTAGTCAGACCATAATTTCAAAACCTGGAGAAAAAATTATCAAAGAATCAAGTGCTGGTGATATAACTACAAAGACACATAGTAATGTAAAATCTATTGATAGTATTTTATCAATGTATATGAACATTCTTGAATTAAAAAGTACTCTTGATACACTTGAGAGATATCCTGAAATTGATTATATGCTAATGGATGGTAGTATTAGAGGAACCTTGATGCATTTTCCAACATATACTATTGATTCATACATAACTAACAAATTAAAACCTGTGGCTAAAAAGATTGAAAGTAAATTAAAAGAGGGTAATTTTCCATTAGAGGTGTATGCTGTTTCTAATAGAGATGAAATTTTATCTTATTTAAAAAAGGATATGAATAAATATAACTTAGAAATAGAATATGATGAGGATACAACACTTCGCTATATTGAAAGTTTAGAGCAATTAACATGTATTAAAGTTCTACTTGAGAATTTTAAAGAGAAATTGGTATGTGTTTCTAAAACAAGTGGTACAAATTCCCTTTATAAAAATAACATACCTGATGCTGCAGTAATAGAATATACTATTAATGAATCTGGTTATACTAATCCAGATACATCTGAACATAACAGCCTACTTAGAAAAATAAATGGTGAAATTAAGAAAATCAACTATCCCTTATATAATGATGAATTAAAATCATATAATTACACGTTGTTTTTTACTAAATTAACTAAAGAGGGTAATGTTTTAAAAATAGAGTTACCTCAACCTAACTTAGATAGAAAAAAAATAGAAGGAATTCTTGAGGATTTATATAGTGCTAGTATTAATGGATATCCCTATATTCTTAAAAAAGCCCATGATGAAGTTGTAATCAAAGAAAAAAACATGAAACATATCATAGAATACATGGATATCTTTGAAAAAACAGGACGTGACATGTTATAAGTAATAACTTTTAACTAATAGGAAGATGATGAATATGGAAAATAATGAAAAAAATAATATAATTGGATATTGTACTGGTGAAACAAGCATGATGAAGGTATCTTTTGTATCTAAAAAACCAATAACAGTTGGTGAATATGTATACTTAGAATATAACAATCAAATAATTATTGGAATGATAGAATCACTATTTAGAGGAACTAAATCATTAGATGAAGAAATTCTAAATCCAGATGCAATAGAAAAAATACTTACAATAAATGGAGATATTGATGAATACATACGTGGAAATATAACAATACTTGGTGATGAAGATAATCTTGAAATACCAAAAACACCAGCAAAACCAGGAACAGAAGTTAAAAAAGCAGGTAAAGAAATACTAAAAAAAGTATTTGAAAAGGAAAATGCTATTAGAATTGGAACACTTGTATCAGAACCAGAAGTTCCTCTAAAACTTGATGTTAATAAAATGGTATCAAGACACCTTGCAATTCTTGCAATGACTGGAGCAGGTAAATCCAATGCAACATCAATTATTATTGACAGATTACTTGAAGTAAATGGTTCCATACTTATATTTGATATGCATGGAGAATATGAAAAAACAAAGTTTACAAATGGAGAAAGTCATATTATAGAACCTCTTATCAACCCAAGGGACTTATCAATTCATGAATATAAAAAATTATCAAAAATTGGTGAAAATGCAACAAATCAAGAAAGATATCTAAGAGAAGCATATGATTTCGCTGATGAAAAGATAAAAGAGGGCGAATGTACAGATTTTATTACAACTATGAGACATGAGATAAAAAACTTAATTGAGGATGCTGAATCTGATGATAGTAACATGAAAAAATATATTGATGCAATGTATCAGGTGGATTTTAAATTAGATGATCTTAGAAAAAAATATGGAAAAATATTAGAATCTACAGATGTATGTGATATAGTATCGAATATTGAACCTGGAAAGGTAAATATCATTAATTTAAGTAGTGTGGATGAAATTGGAACAGACATCATAGTACATCATACCCTAAAAAATGTATTAAATAGACGAAAACTGGTTTTAAATGGAAAAGAAGAAAAAAAATCCAAAAGATTAGATTTTCCCCTATTTTGTATAATAGAAGAAGCACACATGCTAGTTTCACAAAAACTACCTACTAAATCAAAGAGTATTATTGGACAAATTGCAAGGGAAGGTCGTAAATTTGGTGTAGGATTATGTCTTATAAGTCAAAGTCCAAAATCATTAGATGTTGATGCTCTCTCACAAATAAATAACAGGATAATTCTAAGACTTGTGGAACCTGGAGACCAAAAGCATGTGCAAAAAAGTAGTGAAAATTTAAGTGAAGATCTACTAAAACAACTTCCTTCATTAAATATTGGGGAAGCTATTGTTTTAGGACAAATGACTAAGATTCCAACAATGGTAAAAATAGATAAATTTGAGGGTAAAACTGTTGGTGAAGACCTAGATATATTATCATTATGGAAGAAAAGTAAAGAAGAAAAAGAAGAAAAAATTAAAAGAGATTTAGCTCAAATGGATGAATTCCTTTAAAAAAATAGATGAATATGACAATTAAAATAGCACACATGGCAGATACACATTTAGGTTACAAACAATACGGCTTAAATGAACGAGAAAATGATTTTTATAAAACATTTGAAAAAATTATTGATGATATAATTAGTAAAGATGTGGATTATGTTCTACATGCAGGAGATTTATTTGAACATCCAAAACCTCCAATTAAAGCATTACTTGTTGCCCAAAAAGGATTTGAGAAGTTATTAGAAAATAATATTCCCATATTTGTTATTGCAGGAAATCATGATTCTATACAAAGAAAAAACACATCCATTCCCCAGGAATTATATAAAAATGAAAACTTCCATATTATTAATCATAAAAATTATAATTTCACATTAGATGAGGATATATTTTTAGTAGGACTTGAATACTTTAATAGAAGTTATGAGGGAGTAGAACCTTTTCTTAAAAATACATTAGATGAAGCTAAAAAACATAGAATAAAGTTATTGATGTTACATGGTTCTGTTAGTAAATATTTTGATTTTGAACCAGAATTTGAATTAAAAACTATTCCTGAAGGATATGATTACTATGCAATGGGACATCTACATGGACGTATAAATGATAAATTTAAGGGTGGAATATTATCATATCCAGGGTCTACTGAAATTAGAACTAAATCTGAGATACCGAATTACCAAAAAAATGGTAAAGGATACAATCTTGTTACAATAGGTGATGATAATAAAATAGATGTTGAATTTATTAACATACCACTTGAGAGGAAATTTATTATTAAAAGTATAGAATATCCTAAGTTAGATGAAACACTCAATAAATTAAGTGAAAAATTAGAAAGTATGGATAGTTCTAAAAAACCAGTAGTTTATTTAACTATTAAAAATGGTAACTTTGAAAGAAGTGAAGTTGCACAACAAATCTATGATAAATTAGAAGAAAAAGTTCTAACTCTCAGAATAAAATATGAACCTACCCAAGTAATAGAAAACCTACCTGAAACTATTGATAAAGAGAATATAACACCAGAAAATATTATAAAAGAAAAAATAGAAGACCAATTTAATGAAGATGTTGCATCACTAGCAGTAGAATTATATAAAAACTTATCTGAAAAAAATATTCCAGAAGCTCAAAATGTTGCTGATAAATATTATAATAAATTCTATAATAACATAGGAGAAGAACATGATAATAAATAACATAGAATTAACAAATTTTAAGTCACATAAATCCACAAAAATAGAATTTAAGAAGGGAATTTCATTAATACTCGGAGAAAATGGTGCTGGAAAATCAAGTATTCTTGAAGCAATAAGTTATGCTTTTTTCAAACAAGTAAATGGTAAACTTGAAGAAAATATTCGTAAACCTCAAAATAGAAAAGATATTGTAGATAAAATGGAGGTGTGTGTTCAATTTCAACATAATGGTCGTCTATATAAGATAGCTCGTGGAAGAAACAAGAGTAAGAGTGTTGCTAAATTAGAATTATTAGATAAAAATGGAATACATCTCCTAAGTAAAGGAGATAGAAATGTTACAAATGATATTGAAAGTATTCTAGAAATGGATTCAAAATCATTCTTAAATGCAATCTATATAAGACAAGGGGAAATAACAAACTTAATTGAAAAAACTGCTGCAGAGAGAAAGGAACTTATTACAAAACTATTGAATATTGATTCATTAGAAGTAGCATGGGATGAAATAAAAAATATTATAAATATTTATGAAACACAAAAAAATGTTAATGAAGGAAAACTTGCTAATATCAATGAAATAAGAGAAAAAAATACTGAATTACTTCAAAATATTAGTGAAAAAGAAAGACAAATCAAAGAATATGAAACTGAAATTAACACAAAAAAATCCCAGTTAATCATTATTGAGGAAGATATTAAAAAAGAGGATATTATCAAGAACAAACATGAAAAATTAACTAATGATTATCAATTTAAGAAAGAAGAATCAAATCATTTGGAAGACCTTGAAAATAAATACACATATGAACTTAATGAAATTAACAAAAACAAAGAAAAAATAAGAATATTAGAAAAAGAAATTAGTCCACTTAATAAATTAAGAGAAATAAAAGATCTTAAAACAAAAATAAATTCTTATAAGAAAGATTCATTGAATAAAGAAAATATTATTCGTGAAATAAATGAAAATAAAGGAATTATTATAGATAATAAAGAAAATTATGAGAAATATATTCAGTTAAAGAAAGAAAAAGAGGATATTTCCAAAGAATTAGAGAAATTAACAGAAAAAAAATTGAAAGAAATGGAAGTTGAAAGTGAAATAAAACACTTAACAGACCAAGTTAATATATTATATTATAAAATCAATCAAATTTCAGAGAAAGCCCGTAAACTATTTAAAAAGAATATTAATAATCCTATAGATATTCAAAAAATTACTATTAGAGAAAAAACAAAAACTGAAGAATTAATAAAAATATTAGAAAAGAAGATTCTTAAGAAAAAAAAAGAAATCAGTGTCTGTGAAACTGAACTTAATAGTACTAAAAAATCCCTCGAAGATCTTGAAAAAACTGAGGATATTTGTCCAATTTGTCAATCAGAAATTAGTCATGATAAACATGCAGAACTTTCTGATAAATATAAAAATACTATTGTGACTTATGAATTAAGAATAGAAGAACTTAGCAAAGCAAATAACAATCAGGAAATAGAACTTCAAGAATTAAAGGAATATGAACAAAATATAAATGATATTAATATTCAAAAATTAAAAGAAGAACATGCTGAATATACACAACTTTGTGATACCATACATGAGAAAAAGAAATTAAAACCTATTATTGAAGAAACAAAAGCTAAGATAGAAGAAATTAAAAATAAAGAAAATGATTGTAATCAGTCAATTGAATCTCTTGAAGAAGATTATAATAAATATAACTTTGCAAAAATTAGATTAAATCAACTGCCACAAGTAGATGAAGCTAATAAAGAAAAAGAGATTATTGATAATAAAATCAGTGAAAATACCCTGAAAATTAAGAAAATTTCACAAACAGTACGTATTGGTGATGATATTGAAAGAAAAATAAAATATCTTGAAAAAAAACAGAATGACTATAATCAATTAATTGGTACTGTTTTAAATGAAGAGAAAATAATTCAGGAAAAAGAAGAAACTACAACTAAAATACATAAAGTTAAATTGGAACTTTCAAATATTAAAAGTCAAATTAATGAATTATCATTTGACTATGAAAAATATGAAAAAATAAATAATAAATACACACTATGTCAAGAAAATATTGAAAGTATTAGTAGAAATTATATTGTCAAAAAAACAGAACTTAAAAAAGACAAACAACAACAAGAAAAATATGTTGAAGAAATAAAAAATCTTAAAGAAATAGAAAAACAACAAGTTCATATTGGAGATTATATTCAACTACTAAATGAGATTAGAAGTACATACAGTAAAGATGGAGTTCAAAAAGATCTAAGAAATATAGTACGTCCAGAAATTGAAAAAAATACCATGGATATATTTAGTGAATTTGGATTTGATTATTCAGCTATAAATCTAGATGAAGACTATAATTTAATAGTACAAACAAGACAAGAACAAATAGATTTAAATATGCTTAGTGGTGGAGAAAAAATAGTTATTGCACTGGCATTAAGACTTGGAATTGCAAAGGCCATATCTAAAAATAAGATGGAATTACTAGTTTTAGATGAACCTACAATTCATCTGGATAGTGAACGTAGAACAGAATTAATTGATATTATTCGTAAAATTAATGTTGTTCCTCAAATGATTGTTGTTAGTCATGATGAAGAAATGGAAGCATTATCTACAAATATTATAAAAATCTCAAAAAATAATGGAATATCAACATGTAACAGTTAAGAAAATATTTTTCTTAATTTAGATATTTCATATAATATCTCTTTTTAAAAATAGAATTTTAATAAAAAAAGTAATAGATTTGTTTCAAAAAAATGAAACAAATATGGTAAAAGTAATAAATACCCTTTATTTATCATTTATCCCTTACCATATTCTCATACCTTACTAAAAAAAGAAGGAGAATACGAAACAACTTACATTATGTCGTATTTTTGAAGTAATAAGAATTCATCTGTGGTTAATTTTTTACCATCTTTGAATTTTTGGAAGATTTCTTCAGCTTCTTCTTTTTCTTTTAAGTCATTATCAGCTTTATCTTCAGATTTTCTTCCTCTAGATTGAGATTTAGCTTGATCCATGAATTTGTTAACTTTTCTAATTTCAGATAATTTTGCTTTAACTTCTTCATGTTTTGCTGTTGCTGCATTTCTAGAGTTAATGAAATCTTGGTGTTTACCATCAGCTTCTTCTCTTATACCATCGATTTTGTTGAAGTATTCTATCATTTCTTCGTGAACTGCTTGTGCTTTATCAGATAATTCTACTACTTTTTGGTGGTATAATTCTGATTTTTCTTTTAGTTGTGTTGCAGTTTTTTCTTCTTCTTCATCACTTTGGATTTTCTTAAGCTGTTTGGTTAGGTCTGATACTCTTTTTACGAGTTCATTTTCTTTTCTAATATCTAATACTTTTGTTTGTATTGTTTTATCGATTTTATTGATTTCAGCTTGTATATTTGAAATTTCTTTTTTACCAGAATTCCATTCTACTTTTTTAAGTTCTTCATTACATTGGTTTCTGAGTTCTTTGTTTTCATGAACTTCTTTGTTGATTTCATCTCTGGTATTTCTTTTATCTAAAGCAATTTTTAAAGTGTCTTTGAGTTTTTGGTTAAGTTCATCTCTTTCTTTTCTGAATGCTTTAGTTTCTTCATTCATTTTATCTCTTACATTTTTAAGATCTGTAAGCTCAGATTCTAATGTTCTTTTACATTGAAGTAATTGTTGGAAGTTGAGTATTGAATAATCAATTGTTTCTTCTTCAGCTTCATCATTTTCTACTACTTCTTCTTTAGTAATTTTTTCTTCATCTGCCATTATATCAAGTACCTTCCTTAGGTCTTTTTCATTAATTTGAACATCAGCGTTTTCTTTTAAAATTGGTTTTGCATTGTATGCTATTCCTATTTTAGCATTTTTTATCATTTCAAGATCATTTGCCCCATCACCAATAGTAGCACATTCATCTAAAGTTATGCCTATTTCATCAACTAATTGTCTTAGAACATCAACTTTATTCTGTGTTATAAGAGGCCCAGATACTTCTCCAGTGAGTTTACCATCGTCAACTTCAAGTGTATTATAAAATGCATAATCTGCATTTATTAATTCTTTAACTTTTAAAGCTATGACATCAAAACTACCAGTGATTATTGCAATTTTATATCCTTGTTTTTTAAGTTCTGTAGCTGTTTCTACAGCTCCAGGATTTAAGGATATTTTATCCATAGCTTCATCAATATCAGATGTGCTTATACCTTCTAGTTTTTTTACTCTTTGCCGTATTGATGTTTCAAAAGGAATTTTTCCTTGCATTGCTTGTAGTGTTATGTCACTTATTTCTTCTTCAATACCTTTTATTTTTGCTATTTCATCTATTGTTTCTGTGTCTATTAAGACATTATCTAGATCAAATACTACCAATTTAATCAAAAGATCACCGATATTTTTAATAAAATAACCAAGAATGATTATGTCGTTCAAGAATTTTTTTATTCTCAGTTAATATATTTATTCTTTATAATAATTCTATTTTGCCCTTTTTTTCATTCTGGAATTTTATTAATGTTAAGGGAGTTTAGGAGTGGTGGTTATTATTTGGAGTATAAATAAATTATCTCATTTAATATTGGATTCATTTATAGTAAATTTACTCTTCAATTAAATATAATTCAATTAAGCGTTCTTTAGTTTTTTGAACACCCAATAATGCTTGATCTGCTGTTTTTGCTCCAGTACATACTACTTTACCTGAACCAAATAATAACAGTACAACTTTTGGATCTGAAAGTCTGTATACTAAACCAGGGAATTGTTCTGGTTCATATTCAGTATTTTCTAAATCTAATGCTACTGCTTCTAGATTTAGAACTTTACCTAAGTTTGCTGATGCAACTATATTTTGAATTTTAATTTCAAATTCTTCAGGTATTTCTGTATCCAATTCTCGAATTTTATCAACTGTCATGTGAATTGCTTTTATTGAATCTTCTATGCACTTTGCCCCAGTACATACTAATTTACCAGAACCAAATATTAAAGCTGCAGTTTTAGGGTCTTTAAGTTTAAATACCAATCCAGGGAATTGTTCTAAGTTGTATTCAACATTTTCTAAAGCTGGTGCAATTTTTGGTAATTCTAATGATTTACCTAATGTTGCTGATGCTACAATGTTTTCAACTTTTATTTCTACATCTGACATTATTTCTCCTCCATTTTATAGTGATAAAAAAAATTTAGCATTAATCTAAATAATTAAATAAAGAAAGATTAGTCTACTTTGACTTACTCCCCAACCTGTAGAAGTCTGAGATTTTCAGGTAATAAACTACTAATGTAGTTTAGATTAATTGAGCTATCTCCCAAAGTCCATGGATTTATTTTTAACAATAATCCACTTTTTCAGGCCTTGATTATTTTTTAAATCACGTTGAGTGTTACAAATGATTTATTCTAAGTAATTATTTCTTTTGTCTAATTCATTCATGACCTATTGGAAACTAGAGTATTCTTAGATTAGAAAGATAAATATGTAATTATCAACAATAACATAAATATTTATATAAAAATTATTTCTTAGAATTATAATCCATTTTTTGGGGTTTAAGAAACTATTCAACAATCACTCTTCTAAATTTTTTTATTAGTACCAATATTTAAAAAAATACTAAATAACATATTATGTATTTATATATGTTTCCTTTTAGTTTATAAATATACCTATTAAAATCTATAAAAAAAATAAAAAAGATAATATCATAAAGTAATAATTATAGTGATAGTATGATTGAAGTAGAAATGAAAGCTAAAATAAATAATAATAAAGAAGCTTTTGAAAAAATTAAAGAAATTGGTGGAGAATACTCCCATACCGAAAAACAACATGACATATATTTTAATGCTCCAAATAAGGATTATAAAGAAACTGATGAAGCTTTACGTATAAGAGAAATCCCTCGTGATGATGACTTTGAACGTATATTAACATATAAAGGACCAAAACTAGATTCAAAAAGTAAAACTAGAAAAGAAGTAGAAGTTAATATAGATGATACTGATAATATGGTTGAAATTCTTAAAAGTCTTGGATTTAAACCATCTGCAGTTGTAAATAAAATAAGAAGAATATTCAACTATGATAAATACACAATCACTATTGATAAATTAAATAGACTTGGATATTATATGGAAATTGAATATGTTGCAAATAAGGATGAAGATATTGAAGAAATTAGAAATAACATTATAAAAGTATTTGAAAAACTAGAAATAACTTCAGGCTTTGAACGTACATCATATCTAGAATTACTTGAACAAAAAGAATAAAAAATATTAATAAAAAAATAAATATAAGACTATATAACTTAGATAAATAAATAAAGTAAATGTTTTTTTTGAATACTAAAATAAATAATCTTTAGTAATAAATACCAAAATCCCAAATTATGGATATTTATAGATAAAAAGGGGGAGATTATATCACCGACAGATTTGTTAGTATATATAATAAAGAAATAGACTATAATTTACCTGATAAAATAAATATATATGATACTACACTAAGAGATGGTGAACAAACACCAGGAGTATGTTTTTCACTTGAAGAAAAACTTGAAATAGCACATAAATTAGATGAACTTGGAATACCACAAATAGAAGCAGGTTTTCCAATAGTTTCAGAAAATGAAAAACAAACAGTAAAAACAATTGCTAATGAAGGACTAGATGCTCAAATAATCTGTTTAACAAGAACTAAAAAGGAAGACATTGATGCGGCATTAGATGCTGATGTAGATGGAATAATAACATTTATGGGATTATCAGACCTACATCTAGAAGTTAAAATAAACAAACCACGAGATGTAGTAAATCAAATATGTATGGATGCAATAGATTATGGTAAGGATCATGGACTATTTGTAGCATTCTCTGCTGAAGATGCAACAAGAACAGAACTTCCAAAACTTCTTGATGTATATAAACAAGCACAAGATCATGGAGCAGACAGAATTCATATAGCAGATACAACAGGTTCAATAAATCCATATGCAACACAGTACTTAGTAAAAAATATTAAAAAAGAAATAGATACAGAAATAGCACTACACTGTCATAATGACTTTGGATTTGCAGTTGCAAATTCCATTGCAGGATTATTTGAAGGCGCAACTGCAATATCTACAACAGTAAATGGTATAGGTGAAAGAGCAGGAAATGCCTCTCTAGAAGAATTAATAATGTCATTAAAACTATTATATAATAAGGATTTAGGATTTAAAACAGAAGTAATCTATGAACTATCACAACTTGTATCAAAATATAGTAAAATTCCAATATCAGATAGTAAAGCTATAGTTGGAAACAATGTATTTAGACATGAATCAGGAATACATGTAGATGCAATAGTAAAAAATCCATTAGCATATGAACCATTCATTCCAGAAATGATTGGAACAAAAAGACAAATAGTTCTAGGAAAACATTCAGGTAAATCAGCAGTAATAGAAAAATTAGATACATTAAATATAAAAGTAGATGACACACAATTATCACAAATAGTTTCCCTAGTAAAACAAGAACGTGAAAGAGGAGAAGAAATAACAAATAATAAATTCGATGAAATACTAGAAAAAGTTAATATTAAAAGATGAGGATTAATAATGAATATAAGTGAAAAAATACTTGCAAAAGCATCAAATAAGGAAGAAGTAAGTCCTGGAGATACAATTACTGCAAATATAGATGTTGCAATGAGTCATGATGGAACAAGTCCTCCTACAATAAAAGTATTTGAAAAAATAGCTGATAAAGTATGGGATCCAGAAAAAATAGTTCTTGTATTCGATCATGTGATTCCTGCAAACACAATCGGATCTGCTGAATTTCAACAGGTAGTAAGAGAATTTGGTAAAAAACAAAAGATTCCAAACATGTATATTCAAGGAGAAGGAGTTTGTCATGAAGTACTTCCAGACTATGGTCATGTAAAACCTTCAACAGTAATAGTTGGAGCAGATTCACATACATGTACATATGGTGCTTTTGGTGCATTCTCAACAGGACTTGGAGCTACAGATCTTGCAATGGTATATGCAACTGGACAAACATGGTTTAATGTTCCAGAATCCTTAAAAATAAATGTTAATGGTACATTAAATGAAAATGTATACTCTAAAGATGTAATTCTAAAAATAATTAAGGAATTAGGTGCCTATGGTGCTACTTATAAAAGTCTTGAATTCCATGGTGATACAATTGATAATATGTCTGTAGCTAGTAGATTAACAATGACAAATATGGCAATTGAATGTGGAGCTAAAAATGGTATAATGGTACCTAATAAACAGACAAAGGAATATCTCTCACAAAGAGGAATAACTGATTATACTATTACTACTGCTAGTAAAGATGCAGAATATGAGAAAATTTATGACTTTGATGTTGATGATCTTCAACCACAAATTGCATGTCCACATAATGTAGATAATGTTGAAGATATAGATAAAGTAGCAGGTACTCATATAGATCAAGCAGTACTTGGTTCATGTACCAATGGACGTTATGAAGATTTACTTCAAGCAGCTGAAGTTATTGAAGGACATAAAATACATGAAGATGTTGAATTACTAGTATTCCCAGCATCAAGACATGTGTATGAAAAAGCAATAGAAACAGGTGTTATTCAAACATTACTTAAATCAAATGCAATTATATGTAATCCTGGATGCGGACCATGTCTTGGAGCACATATGGGTGTAATGACAGACGATATGACTTGTATTTCCACTACTAATAGAAATTTCCTTGGTAGAATGGGTAGTGCTAAGTCATATGTATATCTATCAAATCCAGCAGTTGTTGCAGCTTCAGCAATAAAAGGTGAAATTACAAATCCAAGTGAGATATAATTTCATTTTTTCCAATTCTTTTTTTTGTTATATTAATTAAAAAATAGTATTTTCCAAAAAAAAACTTATTTTATAAAAAAAATAGATGAAAGATTAGTATTGATTAATCTTTTGTTTCATGTGTTGTAACAGTTCTAAACGTACATCTTCATGTGTTAGAGCCATATCTATTGAACTTTTTAACCATTCCATAGTATTTCCTATATCATAGATTGTACCTTCAAATGTTGTTGCATAAACATCATCTTGTTCATTTATTGCATCTGTTAACTGAATTTCTCCACCAACACCAGCTTCAATAGTTCTTAATTTATCAAAAATATCTGATGTTAATATATATCTACCAGTTATACCAAGATTTGATGGAGCTTCTTCTAATTTAGGTTTTTCAACAAGACTATCTACCTTATATATATTATCACTTAAATGATGACCATCAACAATTCCATATCTTTCAATTTTACTCTCTGGTAATTCTTCAATTGCTATTGTAGAACCACCATATTTTTCATATACATCTAATAATTGTTTTGTACATGGAGTTTGAGAGTAGGTTATTGTATCTCCAAGAAGTACTGCAAATGCATCATCACCTATATGTTTTTCTGCACAAGAAATTGCATCACCTAAACCATTCTGTTTTTTCTGTCTAACATAATATATATCAGCCATGTCTGTAATTTCTTGAACTTCCTGTAAATAATCATATTTTCCCTTTTCATTTAAACTATATTCTAATTCAAATGATCTATCAAAATGGTCTTCAATTGTACGTTTCCCTTTACCTGTTATAATTAGAATATCATCAATTCCAGAATTTACTGCTTCTTCTACAACATACTGTATTGTTGGTTTATTAAATACAGGTAACATTTCTTTTGGCTGAGCTTTTGTTGCTGGTAAAAACCTTGTTCCTAAACCTGCTGCTGGTATTATTGCCTTCATTTTATTTACCTCATAATTTTACTATTGAATTTTCCCCTATTACAAAACTACGTCCTTTAGGATATGTTACTTTATCAGAAATTATCTTGGAATTTTGACCTAAAAGACTGTCAGTTATTCTTTTATCTGATTGTATTACTGATTCACCAATAATAATAGATGAATCAATTTCAGATTCTATTATTTTAGTATTGTTACCTATGGAGGTATATGGGCCAACATACCCCTTAATTTCACAATTGTTTCCAATTATTGCAGGTCCTTTAATTACAGATCCAGATTTAACTACTGTATTTTCACCTATAATTACTCTACCCTTGATTTTAACATTTTCTTCAATAGTTGCTCCACTACTAATATCTTTTTCAATTGTTTCAAGTATTAATTGATTAGCATCAAGAACATCCTCTGGTTTTCCAGTGTCTTTCCACCAACCTTCAACTACAAATGAATCTACATCAAAGCCATCATCAATAAGTCTTTGAATAGCATCAGTTATTTCTAATTCATTTCTCCATGAAGGTTCAATTTTATTAATTGCATCGAATATATTATTTTTAAATAGATATATTCCAACCAATGCAAGATTGTTTTTTGGATGTTTTGGTTTTTCAACTAGATGAATTATTTTACCTTCATCATTTAATTCTGCAACACCAAATTGTCTTGGATCTTCTACTTCTTGTAATAATAATCTTGATGAAAATTCAGATTCATCAAATCCTTCTACAAATTCTTCTATACCTGATTTTAATATATTATCTCCAAGATACATTACAAATGAATCTCCATCAACAAAATCTTTTGCTGTTGCTGCTGCATGTGCAAGTCCTTTTGGTTCTCCCTGCATAATATAGGTAATATTTACTCCAAATTTAGTTCCATCACCTAATGCATCTTTTATTTTATTTGGCATATTTGTACCAAGTATTATTCCAATATCTGTTATTCCTGCATCACGTAAATCTTCTATAGCATATTCTATCACAGGTTTATTTGCTATAGGAATTAATTGTTTTGGTCCTGTATGTGTTAATGGTCTTAATCTTGTTCCATGTCCACCAGATAAAATAACTCCTTTCATCTAAAATTTCTCCTAAAATAGTTAATATAAATAACTAAGTTTTATAATTATACAAGTTATATATAAAATACTTTTTTTATTTTATAGTTATTATATCTTTTTAAGAGTTAAATTCCATTTTAGTAAAAAAAATATAATACTATAACTATTAAAAAATAATTTAAATAAAATAAAATCTAATATAATATATACTTACAACTAAGACATGTTGTAAAATAAAAATATAGGAGGTAAAAAATTATATGAAAAAGATATATCTAATGATATTTTGTTTAATAACCATTTTATTATCAGTAACTGCAATATCTGCAACAAATGACACGAAGATACAAACTAATACAGAAAGTACACAAACTCCCCAAATTACAAATGAAAATCCAATCAATAGTATGGAAAATAGTAAAGCAGATAATAATAAATTTAATATTGAATCTGCCACATCACCCACAATAAAAACATCCAATACACAACAATATGAATATACAAATACTAAAAACTTAAAAACAGAAAGTAATTCAAAAAATGTTATTAATTTAACACCAACTACATTCAATCAAAGTAGTATTAACGATGCAAAAAATAATTCTGATATATACTTCTCAAAAGGAAAATATTATCTTAATTCCATGATAATAGATAAGAATATTAGAATTATTGGTGAAAATAAAACTAACACAATACTTATAGCAAATTCTACATCAAGTATTTTTACAATAAATAAAAACATAAAAATTTCATTAATAAACATAACATTACAAGATTATAATACAGACTCTAACAACACAGCAATAATAAACAATGGAATATTAGAAATAGATAATTGTAAATTTCAGAATAATACAGGTTTAAATAAATCATTAAAAGGTGGAAGTATCTATAATACTGGAACATTAACTGTTTCTAATTCCGAATTTATGAATAATTATGCTTCATGGGGTGCATCTATCTATAATAACAATGGAACAGTTGTTCTTAATAAATCAGAATTTAGTAAAGAAAGTACCCTTAATGTTGGTGGAAGTACATATAATATTCATGGAATTATGAATATATATGACTGTTTATATCTTGAAAATAATGGTGTAAGTGGTGCTGCTATATATAATGCATTTGGACTATTGAATGTTAATAATTCAAAATTCATAAAAAACAATGCTATATCATTTTATGGTGGAGCAATATATAATACAGGAATTACTAATGTAAATAATTCCCAATTCTTATATAATCATGCTACTTATGATGGTGGTGCTATAACAAATACTAATAACTTCACAGCAACCAATTGTTCCTTTGAAACAAATACTGCTGGTGGAAGTGGAGGATGTATTGAAAATATTGCATGGACAGAAAATGAAAATGGTAATTTAACACTACTTTATTGTAACTTCACAGAAAATTCTGCAGGAGTTAATGGTGGGGCTATTGTAAATCTTAATACAACACCAGTAGCTGGAAATTATGGTACTGTTACTGCAAGAAATTGTATTTTTGAAGCAAATAGTGCTGGTGAAGTTGGTGGAGCAATATGTAACAATCAATATATTAATCTTGAATATAATGTATTTGTAGACAATGATGCTTCAACATCAAATACTATTTATTCACTAGAATCTACAATAAAATCAGTGGAAAATAATTGGTGGGCATCTAATAATCCTAAATGGGATAGAATTGGAGTTACTCCTAAAACATGGGTTATTATGACATTTACAAACACCACAACATTACTTGAAAGTCTTGATACTAAACTTATTGTTACATTAAATAGTTTAAATAACAATAAAAAATTAGAAGGTACACTTCCACTAAGAAGTGTTGTGTATTTATCTGAAAATTCAACTTTCCAGGAAAACTTCCAGGAAATTAATGCTACAACAACAAATAAATGTAGTCCTGGTATGGGAAATATTAGTGCAAAGATAGATAATCAGAAAATATCACTACAACCAGTATATGCTAACATATCATATATACTAATAAACAATAATCAGACAATAAAAGTAATTTATAATTTACCCAAAACAATAGATGCTAAAAGTATTCTTAAAATCAATGGAAAGACTGCAACAGAGATTTTTAGAATAACAAATGGTAAAAAAGAAGTAATAATGGATATTCCTGGTTATTGGAATAATAAAAATTATATGCTTCGTGTTATTTTAGTAACTAGAACAGGTGAATCACTTATAAAAGATATTAATTTAACAATACCTAAAAGAGATGTAACTACCAATGTATCAATAATAAGTAATAAAACTATTAAAGTTGGAGATACAATTCAAATAGTTGCTCATGTCATGACAGGAAATAAAAATGTTACTGGTGGAAAGGTTGTATTTAAAATAAATGGTAAGACTATTAAAACTAATGTAAAAGTTAAAAATGGTGTAGCTATTATTAATTATACTATTCCCTATTCATTTAATCCTAAAAATTATAATTTAACAGTACAATACTCTGGTAGTGATAATAAAAATGTAGCAAAAACAAGTATTCCACTAGTTGTTTCTAAACAGGATGTTCATCCAGATGTTGTTAAACCTATGCAATTACTAGGTGGCACAACAATTAGTTCAATTATTGGTCTGTTAGATACACATAATAACTATGTGTCTAATGGTAAAGTTTGTTATAAAATAAATAATAAAACAATAAAAACCAATATTTCATTAACTGATGGAGTATTTACATTTGATTATACAACACCAGAAGTACCACCTGGTAAAAAAATACATGAAACTCTTACAATTATAATGGGTGAAAATAAAAAATATAATGCTATGAGAGTAGATATACCTCTTATTATATATTAATCACCCATTTTCTACTCTTTTTTAAAAAAAAATATTAAAAAAGCTATTTTTATACTCAAATATGTGACTCATACAAACTATATTACTATAGATATTTAGAAAATATAAATCAATACTTTCAAAAATTGAGGTAAGTAAATTAAAAAATAAAATAAGTAAACAGGTCTCATTTTTTAGAAGAACATTTACATAGATTTCTTATTGTCTAAGATTATACATTACTAATATAAATGTTATAATTAAATTGAGTAAAAACTTGATTTTAGATAATAAACCATGAAAACGAACTTTTAGAATAAAAAAATAATCATTTTTATGAAATAATACAAGGAAATATCAATAATATGATAAATCACATGTTATTCTTTACAAAAAATCTTAAATATACTTTGAAACTATTATAAAAAAAAGAAAAGACTAGGAATACTTAATTAAAAGTATTCTAGTGTGAAATTTTAGTTTTTGATATGTATGAAGGTTTTGATAAACCTCTTAGTAGGGTACTCCATTTAGGAGTAGATCCACCCCAATAATTTCCATTAATGCTATTGTGTGAATTGGATGTTGCAGTAATTGCATTTCCAATATTTGATGCTTTATTGGATATTAAATTTGTTTTAGTTACTGTTAATTTATTTAAGTTTGCAATAGCTCCTCCACCAACTATTTTACCAGTTGCTTTATTTGATAAAAAGTCAGAATCTTTAACAGTTACATTTGCAGATATATATAATGCTCCACCAATAGATACATTCTTAGATGTTGCTGTGTTTGAAGCTAATTCACATTTATCTAGTGTTAAATTACCACTTTCATAGTAGATTGCTCCACCTGATGCTGATGATTGTGTTGCTTCAACATAGTTTTCTGATATTTTTGTATTTTGAACAGTTGCATATGTATGATATGCTTCTATTGCTCCACCTAATGCTGATTTAGATTTAGCACTATTTGATTTCAATACACTGTTATTTAATATCATAGCAGCATATTGTGAATAGATTGCTCCTGCTCCTGCAAAGAGTGTGTCTGTTGCTTTGTTAGATTGTAATATTGTATTGTTAATATACAAACCAGTTCCTAAACTACTTATTGCTCCACCAAGTGCATAGTTACTACCACTTACATGGTTGTTAGTAAATGAAGAGGATAATATTACAATATTTCCAAATGAAGATTTAATTGCTCCACCAAGAATTGTTTTACCTGTAGCTTTATTTCCATTAAATTTACAGTTTTTAATTACCATTTCTCCATCTTTAAAGTAGATTGCTCCACCACCAGTAGAGTTAGATCCTACAGCTTGGTTATTATTAAATTCAACATTATCCATTGAAGTTGTGTTGTTTATTAAACGTACAGCTCCACCTTCTGCATTGATGTTTTTTACAGTGTTGTTAATGAATTTTACAGTAGTTAAATTCATGATACCATTTGAATAAATAGCACCAGCAGATAATAATCCAGTAGCTTTATTGTTTACAAAGTTAACTCCTTTAATAGTTAATTTTCCAATAGACGATATTGCTCCTGCACTATTTTTCTCAATACTGTAACCATTCTTAATTGTTAAGAATTTAATTGTAACGTGTGTAATTGATGATGTTAATTTAAATATTGGTTTATATGTATCTCCACCAGTTATGATAGTTTTAGAAATACTTGAACCAACAATTGTTATTGAATTATTTAATAATATTCCAGATGCTGAATATGTTCCATCTAATAGAGTTACACATCCAAAGGTACTTACATGACCTACAGCATATGCTAATGTTTTGTATGGATGTGCTTTATCACCTAGGTTGTTATCATTACCTTTTGTACTTACATATACATTTTTTAATGATGATATTGTTAAGTTTTGAACAGTAGATGTTGAGTTATAGTATTGGTTAGCAAGTAAAGTTGCTGAGTATTTTAAGCTTAAACCACTGAAATTATTTGGTGGTCTGTAGCTTAAGGAAGCTACTCCTTTTGTAACATTAGCTCTACCAATAAAAGTACCATTTACTTTATATTCTACAACTCCTTTTTCAACATAGTGATTAGTTTCATCTAAAACATTAACTTTTAAAACAACACTTTCTCCAACTTTAACATTGTATGGATTACCAACTACTCTTACAGATAATTGACTTACATTAAGAGTATTTAAGTTGTAACTTGAATAATAGGAATCACTACCTAAATATGTTGCATTTAATCTGTATACACCTTTAGGTATTAATTTTAAAGTATATGTGAAGTTAGCATCACCATTTTTAACTAATGCTTTACCAACTACTGTGTTATTTACTTTAAATTCCACATATCCACCATTAACTCTTTGTTGGTTTTTATCTCTTACAACTGCAGATAGAACTACAGAACTACCTGTTTTTGTTTCAGCAGCTCTTGTTGTTGTAATTGTTCCAATTTTATCCACATTTATTCTTCCACCACTAAAACTTGAAGCATATTTCCAGTAACCAGTATATAATGCTATAATATCGAATTTTGTAGCAACATTAGTTGTTGGTTTAAAGGAATATAATGCATAACCATTTGATACATTAACTGTTTTTAGAACTTTACCATTTAATTTAAATGTTACTTCTCCTTTCCAAACATTGTTGTTATTTTCATCAATAACAGTTGCACTTAATGAAACAGTGTCATTAATTTTAGTATTCACAACTGGAACAACTACTTTTGTTTTAAGTTGATGTAAATATAATGTAGCATTTTTCTTTGCTCCATAAACTCTTTTATTTTCTGTACTAAATACATTGATTATAAAAGATTTAGAGTTAAGTGTTGATGGTAATGTGTAGTTATATACTGCATAACCTGTAGCATTTGTATAACATCTTCCAAATGTTTCACCATTTAATTTAAATACAACAAGTGAATTGTTAATTGGTCTGTTTAATTCATCAACAGCTTGTGCTTTAAATGATACCTTAGATCCAGCTTTTGACATAACATTACTTGTATATATTCTTGAATTTAATTTTGTTATTGTTAAATATGATCTTACTGTAGCATTGGTATATTTTGCATTACCACTATATACAGCAGTTAATCTATATTTTCCAGGAACAAATGTTTTATTATAGTAAAATGTTGCTACACCATTAACTACTTTTATTTTATCAGAAATTGTGGTTCCTTTTATTTTAAAAACAACATTTCCTGTTGCATCAGATGCTAATTTTACTTTAATTGGTATTACTTTTAAGTATTTACCAGTAACATTATTTAATTGCATGTTAGGATTTTTACCTGATTCAATATCTAATTCCACTATGGTACTTACAGATTTTTTTAGATATTTTGAATCACCTGAATAAACAAAAGTTAAGTTATATGTTTTTGAATGGAATGATGTTGGAACATGATAGTTATATTTAACCATAGAACCATTGATGTTTATTTTGTTTGAAATTGTTTTACCATTTATTTTAAATACACTATTACCTGTTGCATCTGCAGGAACAATTGCTACAAATGTTGTGTTAGTTCCAGGACGTAGAGGTTGGTTATTTAATCTGATATTTGGATTGATTTTGGTTGTATTATTCTTTGTAGTAGATACTTTAGAATTATCTTCTGTTTCTACCGTGTTATTAGAAGTAGTTGTTGTACTTTTAGATTTTATTGTTTTATCTGTAGATTCTATGTTATTTTCACATTTAATGTTGTTGTTTTTAGATGTGTCAGTTTTAACTGATTTACCCTTAGAGGATACTTCTTTTAAGTCATCAGTTACTTTTTTAGTTTCAACATTAGATGATATTTGATCTTGAATATCATGATTTACACTAACAACTGTTGAATTGTCTGTATTACTTGCAGTTACACTGCTTATTGATATTAACATAAATATTACTAATAAAGAAGCTAAAAAAATATGACTTCTTCTAGTACTAATGATTTTACCTCCTTTTAAATTAATAATTTAATTGAAGAATTCAATCTATAATAAATTTAAATATAAAAAAATTAATCATTCTTCATAATAGTTATTTTAGTCAAGCAAATATATATAATATTTGAAATAAAATCTATTAAATTAGAATAATTTATAATATCAATGATATAATTAGATAAAATTAGATAGCTAATAGAAAAATTAAGTTATATTTAATTATTTTAAAAAAAATAGAATAGTATTAATAAGAAGTAATTAATAAATATATCCGTATATAATTTCGAAATAATGTATGAAAAGATTATAATTTACTTGATAAAAATTCATACAATTTTGTTTATATAAATAAAAAAAATAAGGAGGATATAACATGTTAGAACAATTTTGGCAATATGGTATATTGGCTGCTGTTTTAATATTTGGTCTCAAAATTGGACTAGCTTTAGGATTTTCAGGTATTGAAAAGAAAAAAGTTCTTTTAATATTAGTTGGTTATGGCGTAGCTTTAACTATATTTTCATATGTATTAACACCATATACACAACAAGTATATACCTTTGTATACCAATACACATCGGGAATTTTCGCTTGTATTGCAATTGTAATTCTTATTACTGGATTTAAAACAATATATGATTGGAAAGTAACTGGAAAAGATGTTGGTTCAGGTACTTGTATGGCTGTAGTTGCACCATGTCCTTGCTGTTTTGGAGCTATTTTAGCTTCCATCATGTTAGTAGCACCAATAGCTGGAGTTTCATCAATAACATTAGGTGTATTCTCTTCAGTAGCATTAGTGCTTGTTATGGGAATAACTTATTTCTTATCTATGCAAATTGTAAAAAGAATGAAACAACCATACCCTATAGTTTTAGGTAATTTCATGATATTTATAGGATTATACTTTGTTTTATGTCTTATTATATTACCAAACATGGCTTATATAACAACAGGAACATCAATTGAAATACAATCAATAGAAAATGTATCTTTAATGATTGTCAGTGTTTTATGTTTACTTATTGCAGGTGGAATATTTGCTAGAAACAAAAGTTATTTCTTAGAAAAATAAAACAAGAGACAAAGTAGGAGGAAAAGAAATGTCAACAGCCATTCCTGGTGGAGAAATGTTATCAGGAGCATTAAATGTTATTGCACAAAGTTTATTACTTCCAGTAATGATTTTACTTGTAATATTTGTTATATTTGCTATTATAGAATTAGGAGCAATTATTGCAGAATATACTGGGCGTAAGAAAATCACTGCAAAGGATAAAAGTATAATAATAAAAAATATTGCTTCTTGTAAAACACAAGATGAAATCTGTCAAGTACTCAATGACAGTAAATTAAAAAAATATGATAAAGAAATATTAACATCAATAGCAAAACTTGATAAAGAATTATATGATAAACAAACACGTGAAGTTTTAGCTAGAAATCTTCTTGAAGATCAAGAATTTAAAGTTGAAAAATCTCTAGAAAAAGCTGATATTGTAGCAAAAGTAGGATCTGGTTGTGGATTATTAGGTACAATTATTCCAATGGGCCCAGGACTAGCTGCACTAGGAAATGGAGATATGGTTACCTTAACTTCAAATCTAACAGTTGCTTTTAACACAACAACAGCTGGACTAGCTGCAGGTAGTTTATGTTTTGTAATATCAAAAATACGCAGTAGATGGTATGAAGAAGATTTAGCCATGCTATATGATTTATCAGAAACTATTCTTGAGGTGATGTAATGACACTAAAAAGAAGAAGACTATCTAAAAGGAATCATGATATTGATCCTATGTCTTCTGCAGTTAATATGACTGATGTAATGTTAGTTTTAGCTGTGGGCTTTCTAATATTTGCAGTTATGGCAACAGGTGCTCAGAATATTATAAATAGTGACATGTCTCCCCAAGAAAAACAGTCAGCAATGCAAGCTGCACAACAAACAACAGAACTTGATGAAGAAACCACACCATTAGATACCAAACCTGAAGAGATTCAAAGTAGTGGTTCTGGATACCAGGAAAGAGGTAAAGTATACCAAGACCCAAGTACTGGAAAACTAGTTCTGGTTAAATCATCATGAAAAGAAAATACTATTTTTTGGATATGAATAGGACTTTCCTATTCAATATTTTTATATTATAAATAGATGATGAAATATTAAGTGTATATGTTATTTTTAAGAATAAATTTATTTTATAGAGGATTGATTAAAATGAAAGAGAGTAAATTAAGAACTTCAAAGAAAATTAATAGAAATTCTAATTATTTTACTAAAGAAAAACAAATAATAAGTATCATACTAAAATTGTTGATAATATTTGTTTTAATTACAATTACAATAAATCTTATTAATTATATAAATATTTTACTAAACTAGAAAAATACTGTAATTTGTATAATAACATATATATTAAATAGTTACTTTTTCAAAAAATAATAAAACTTAGTTTAATAATGAACAATGACTTAAATAATCTCCAAAAACTTAAAATAAATATACTTATTTTATAATATTTTTATTAATTATTTAAAGTAAATGATACTTTAATACAAAGTATCATACAACCTTCAAGATATTTTTCAAATATTGACTTATCCTTATATAAACCACCAAAATAAACAATAAAATTAGAAAAATAGGTTTTTTTAACAAACACCTGACATAAACTAAAGAAAATAAAAAATAGTTTTAAAAAATATACAACACTCATAATAAATAGAATTTATTCTTATTTTTTTAAAAATAACAAAGTAAAACAATAAAATAAAGTAAAATTTATATTAAATTTATAAAAGTTAAATAGTTTAGTGAATAAATATATCAATTATCATGAATTATCTTGATATGAAAAAATTATCTTAAATTAAGATATTTGTGAAAAGTAACAATAAAGGTGAAAAAATGAAGACCATAAATAAATTTCTATTGGCAACAATAGTTTTATTAATGGTTGGCTTAGGTTGTGCAGCTGCTGCAGATAGTTCAAGTAATTCAACTATAGCAACTGTACATGAAACTTCAAGCCTAAGTGGTGATATCCAAAGTAGTTCAATAGAACCTACTTTAACAAAGGATATTCAAACAACTAATAAAGATAATATAAAAGAAAAAACTTCAGATAGTAGTACCAAAAGTATTCAAACAAAGGATACGCAAAAGAAAACTACATCTAACAGTTTTTCAAAAGATGTAACAAATAAAAATACACAAGTATCTAAAAATGTAGAAAAAGATACTAAAATCATAGAAACAACGAAAAAAGAATCTAATACACAACCAACAAAAACAGTGAAAAAAGCAACAGTTACAACAATAACTCCCGATGACTATGATTTATATTTCAGATATAATCCTAAAACTAATAAAACAGAATCTACAACACTTGTATCTGCAGGAGATGTGTTAGATTTACAGGGAACATTTAAAAATGTTAACTTCACAATAGATAAATCTAAAATAACAATAACAAGTATTGGTAAAACTGCAAAGTTATACAACTGTACAGTAAATGTTTTAGGACTTCAAAGTGCAGGTTCATCTGTACATAACCTAACAATTACTAATAACAACTATTATGGTAGTGGAATCTACTTAAATGTTACAAAAAATATTCTTGTAGCTAACAACACCATACATGTATGGGGACCATTTGCATTTGCTCTACCATGTGATAGAGTAAATAATAGTTTAGTTATTGATAATTATCTTGAAACATCATGCCGTGAAGATACAAATCGTACACACACAGCAACACCATGGGGATTATCCTACTATAACAACATAGTAAACAACACCGTAGTAAGTGACCAAGCAAATGGTATTTACTTCAGTTTATGGGGATCAGGATTATTCCAAGGAGGATACTGTGATTACAACAATGTAACAGGTAATGATGTTACAGGAGGAGATACTTCCTGGAGTTACACCATACAAATTATGGGTACAGGTAACATCATATCCTACAACAATGTTAGAGGTGGATATAGAGGAATATCTACACAAGACTTTACAAACAACACCATTATATTCAATGAAGTAAATGGTACAGCACAAGGTATTTTTGCTTGTGAAGGAGCTATAGTAGCTAACAACACTGTACATGTAAATGGTACAACTACTGGTGTTGAAGTTGGTGGAGATGGAGCAATTATTGAAAATAACACTATAACATCCAATTCTGGATCAGCTCTTGTAATTAGTGCAAGTAATATTAATATTAAGAACAATTACTTATGGTCCACATTAGGTTATGGTATATACTCAAAAGGTAAATACATTAACCTCAACATTTCAGACAACACCATTATCAGTGGAAAAATAGGAATTCTCTTTAGAAAACAATCCTCAAGTAAAAAAATAAACTATGTAAACGTGACTAAAAATGTAATTAAATCAGATGGCGAATATGCTATTGACTTTAGTGAAGCTGGAGCAAGAAATGAAGTAGATGTACACATACTCGTTTCAGAATCAAATGTATTGACTTCAAAAGCAGGAACTGGTCTTGAAAAAGCATATCTTCCACCTTCAGTAGGAGGAGGAGACGACCTACCTGACTCTAATAAAACATACACAGTAACAGATAGTACTTATTACACATACTTCACAGATGAACAATCAATAAACACGAAAAAAGTACTTAAAAATGATACTATTATATTAAAAGGTGAATTTAAAAATAAAAACTTCACATTTACACAAAAAACCCATGTTATTGGAGATAATTGTATAATACGTAATGGTACAATAACATTCACAGGTGATGCTTCTGCATCTACATTAAAAAATGTTAAAATCATAAACTATGATAAAAATAGTTTAAATAGACATGGAGTTGAGGTTATTGATGTAAACAACGTTGTAATAAACAATGTAAATATTAATAACTATGATCCATGGGAAAGCTTTGGTATATTCATATGTTCATCAAATGGTAATACACTTACAAACAATGTAATTTACACCTCTGGTGACTATGTAAATTATGGAATATTTGTTTATGCATCAGACTTAAATAATTTAAGTAAAAACCGCGTAACACTAAATCAAAGTAGTAAACCTATAGAGTATGCTGATGAAATAATGTTCAATGATAGAATAGGACTTATTAAAGAAGTACTTCATAACTATGGAATAATTCTTATGTATTCATCATACAACACAGTAGATCAAAACATTGTAAATGGTACATCACAATTTAAAACATACCAATTCCCAGTAGAAGAATGTAAAAACAGTATTGTGGGAATTGATGTATACTATGATAGTAATTACAATACAATTACAAGAAACAACGTTACAATAAACAGTTATGGACCATATGAATATGGAATGGGAGTATTAGGAGCACCATGGGGAACAGCAATCTCTACATTAAATGCTACAAATAACACATTTGCACATAACAATGTACGTGTAAATGGTGGATACTTTGCTACAGGTTTCATTGCTGGTCTTAACAGTATAAACACAACCATATATAACAATACATTTGATGTACATGCCCTACATAACAGTACACAAAAAGGTGATTATACATATGGTTTAACACTTGAAAGTTGTACTAATACCACATTTATAAATAACACAATAAATGCTTCAGCTGCATCATTATACACTGTAGAATTATTTGGTACTAAAAAAAATATTATAACAAATAATTACTTCTATGGAGAAGCAACAAATCCATATGGAATTGCAGGATATCAATCTAGTGATAATACAATAACAAACAACACCATAATTATGAGACAATTTAATTATGGACCAACCAGTTCTGCTCTACATGCTGATGTTATACCATATGGTAAAGAAGGTATAATGTTAATGAAAGACAGTTACAGAAACAAAATAATGTACAATACAATCAATACCAATGCTACAGAATATGCAGTAAAACTAACAGAACAAGCAATTAACACAACTGTCAAAGAAAATTCAATAATATCTTCAAAATATCATGGAGATGATGCTGTATCTAATGGACATAAAACAAATATTGTATCAAATAACTTCAAATACTTCACAAATATAACAGCATATCCATCAACAGGTACAGTTGGATATCCTATTACAATTAAAGCAAAAGTAACTTCAACTACAAGTGATGTTTCAAATTTAACAGTAACATTTAGAATTGGATTAACACAACTTGGTAGTGCTAAAGTTAACAATGGAATTGCACAAATTACTGTAAATTCAACTAGTTTCCTTAAACCTACTATATATACCTTGATTGCAACTGTTGGTGGAACTAACTTCCAAAATGCAACTTCCACATCCCAATTATCCTTAAACAAAACAATGTCATCAAGTACAGTTACTGTTTCAAAAGTTAATGGATTAATAGGATCTAAGGTAAATATGGATGTAGATGTAACTGATTCCAATGGTGCTAAGTTAGAAGGAAATGTTACATTTAAACTTGAAAATACTGTATTATCCACTATGAAACTCACTCTTGGAAGAGCAACATACACCTACACCATACCTGCAAATGCAAAAAGTGGTGTATATACAATTACAGTATTATATAGTGGAGATGAAAACCATAATGCCGGTGTTGGAACTAATACTTTAGGTATTCAAACAAAAACAATTGCAACAGTAAGTAGTGTTAATGGTAAAATTGGAAATCCAACAAAATTCACTGCAAAATTAACATCAAATGGTGTTCCATTAACTAATGGAAAAGTAACATTCCTTGTAGATAACGTTGTTGCTGGTACAAGTAATATAAACAAAGGTGTAGCTACATATAACTATGTTGTACCTACAAACTTCACTGCTAAAAATTATACTATAACAGTAAAATACGATGGAAATGATACATTAACATCTGCTAGTGCAAGTAATAAATTAGTTGTAACCAAATCAATAAGTAAAATAACATATACTCCAGTAGCAGTTGTTGTTAGTGATGATGTTGTTTTAACAGTGAAAGTAACTAATAGAACTAATGGACTTGTTGCAAAAAGTGGAAGAGTAAGTATTAAACTTAATAATAATTACTTAAAATATAGTAATGGTTCCATAATATATGGAAATGTAAATAAAGAAGGTAATGCTATATTTACATTCACAGCACCAGCACAGTACAGTGGTTTAAATAATATTACATTCTACTATGAAGGTAATGATCAATTCCTTGCAAGTTCACAAAAATATACCAATGGATTTATTGTAAGAAATCCTTCAAAAATCACAGTAAGAGAATCTGCAGGTAAAATAGGTAATACTGCAACACTTAAAGCAATAGTAACAGATGATAGAAACATGGGTATAGCAAAAGGACAAGTAACCTTTAAAATAAATAATCAAGTTATAAAAACAGTGAATATTGACAAAGGAATTGCAACAATAAAATACAACATACCTACAACATTTAAAGCAGGAACTTATAAGATATCTGCTGTTTATAACTTCAATAAAATATCCATACAAAATACAAGTAAACTTACTGTACAAAAAGTGATAAGTAAAATATCATACACCCCTACAACTCAAGTTGTTGGTGATAAAGCTATTTTAAAAATCAAAGTAACAAATAGAACTAATGGATTCACTGCTAAAAATGGAAACATATCCATTATGATTAACAAGGAAACATTAAGAAATAGTGATAACAGTGTAAAAATTGCAAAAGTAGGTGCAGATGGTTATGCTACATATGTATTTACTATTCCTAAGAAATTTATTGGAGTAAATAACATTACAATTAAATATTCTGGTGATGATCAATTCCTTGCAAGTCAAACAACTATTAAAAACGGTTTTATTGTAAGAAATCCTTCAAAAGTTGTTGTAAGAAACGCTGTTGGTAAAGTAGGTTCTACTGTAACATTAAATGCTACAGTAATAGATGATAAAAAAATAGTTATACTTAAAGGACAAGTAACTTTCAAAGTAAACAATCAAATTGTAAAAACAGTTAATATAACAAATGGAACAGCAACCACACCATACACTATTCCAAAAACTTTTAATAGAGGAAACTATACAATAAATGCAGTTTACACACTTAACAGTATAAAATTAGAAAATAATGGAACTCTCACCGTTAAAACATGAACTATGCAAATAATAGGAAATTATTATATGAAATTATTATGATAATTTTCTTATTTTCTATTTTTTATTTTTTTTTTAATGATACTAATTCGTTATTAAAAATATTTTTCAAAATCATATTATAATAAAATATATTATTCATAAAAATTATAATAAATATTATATAATCAGGTATTTTTAATTAAAATTAAATTATTTTGTTTATTTTTAAGTACTCGATTATATTTTAATAAAAAGGAGATTATACAATGTATAATAAAAGAATTTGCATTCTTTTAGTAACTACATTTATCATATTACTTGCAGGATTCACTGCTATTTCTGCAGCAGATGTAAATGATACTTCTGTAGATACTAGCTCCCTATCCTCTACTACACAAGTAGACAAAAGCCCTGTTTTAACTACTGTGGCTGATAATGATAATAATATCAAAACAGATAGGGATGATGCAATAAAAACTCAACTAAAAACTACTAAAAAAGTAGATACAGAATCTTATGTTACTACTATAGACTCTACAAAAACAAAAAATACAAACAAAACTATTAAAACAGAAAACCCAACAATAACAGTAACAGATGGAAATTATGGAAAATACTTTGATGATGATGGAACACGTAACATCAACCCCAATACCACAGTAATTTTAAATGGTGCATTCTACAATAAAACATTCATAATTGATCAGGAATTTATCACTTTAACAGGAAACAATGCAACATTACACAATGGACATATATATGTTACAGATATGGCAAGTAATTCCACAATTTCTAACCTAGTTATTAATAGTACTGGTATGGAAAATGTTATTAACAACGAAGCATGGGATATTACAATAAAAAACAATAAAATTACACTTACAAATAGTGAAGGTATTACAGAAGGTATTACAAATAATGGAGATAATGTACTTATTGTAAATAACACTGTTGATGTATATGGTCCAGCTAAGGATATAGACTGGACTGGTGGACCCAGAGAAGGATTAGCTCTAACCTTTGCAATATTCAATGATGGTGGAAATAATGTTATAATTGAAAATAACACTGCAAGAAGTGGAAGATCAAAAGATGGTGAAGATAACCCCTTTGGAACCATTGATGGTATTGAATTAAAAAGTGGAAATAATGTAACAGTATCAAACAACTACATAGAAGTAAGTGGAGCAAGATTTGTATATGGACTTAATGCTTTATCTGAAGTTTATAATGTAGTTCTATCAAATAATACTATTAATGTTACAAGTGAAAGATATATTGCTGGTATACAAATAGGTAACTCTGCAAGAAATTGTAGTATTTTAGATAATAAAATCTATGGTGTATGTTACAATACAACAATATTCACACAAGATAATGAAGCACTTGCATTTGGTATTATCACAACAAGTATGGGTGGAAGTGAATCTAGAAATATGACTGTAGCAGGAAATATAATGAATTTAAATGCTACAATTGTATATGGTATGGAAATTTATACAACATATGATACTATCATTGATAAAAACTTAGTTAATGCTATAGGAAATTATAGTATGGGTATGAGTTTAGCTCATTCTCCAAATTCAATAGTAACTAACAATGTATTTAATACTACAGGAAATAGTAATATTCCTATTAATCCTATTGTAGAAGAAATTGCACCTGCAAATACAGGTATCCAAATACAACAAAATTCTACAAATGCATACATAGCAAACAATATTGTTATAACTACAGATGCTGGTAACAATGCCAAAGCAGTGAATATTGAAACTACAAACAATGTAGCAATTATTAATAACACATTATTTGCTAATGGTAAAACTGGTGATGATGCTGTAAATGCATCTAGTAACCTAATAAATATTACAGTAAATGATAATCATGGACCTATTACCAAATATGATGCAATGGTTATATTAAATATTCCAAAAACAATTTCTACAGGAAGTACTTTAAATTTAAATTTCACTGTAAAAGATAAAGAAACTGAAAAATTAATTAATGGTAAAGCTATAGTTAAAATCAATGGTGTAACATTAAAAGATGATGATGGTGAAATAATCAAACTCAATGTTGTAAATGGTATTGCTAATTTATCATATATATTAAAAGGTTATAGTGCTAAAGAAGCAAAAGTAACTATAGTCTTTGCTAACAGCACATATAATAGAGCTGAAAGTACTGGTATGTTAAATATTACTAAAACCAATGTTAAACTCGAAAGCAAAGATATGACAGTTTATACTGGTGAAACAATAACAATTAACCAAACATTATTTGATTCAAATAATAATCCAATTTATGGAAATACAACTGTAGCAGTAAAAATTAATGGTGTAACTGTTAAAAATACTAAAATTGTTAATGGAAATTTATTAGTTAATATTACTGTTCCTTCAATTAAAGCAGGAAAAAATGTTTTAACAATTATTCTTGGAGAAAATAATAGATATAATTCTGTTTCAGTAAATAGTACACTTACTGTTCTCAAACAAGATCCTGTAATTAAAATTGAAAAAATAACTGCAAAACCTGGAGAATATGTAACATTAAAAGCAACAATTGTTTCAAATGTTACTAAAACACCAGTTACTTCTGGTAATTATGTATTTAAAATTAATGGTATGACTGTTAATAATACTGATGAATATACCTTTGAACAAGTAACTGTTCAAAATATTACAAATGGAATTGCAACACTTAGTACATATATGGATATTTCAGCTAATGATGGAGTCTATAATGTAACTGTTGTATATTCAGGTAATAATCATATTAACTCAGGAAGAAGTACTGAAAGTTGTTTAATAATAAAAGCTTAATATACTTTTTTCTTTTTTATTTTTTTTAAAAAAAAATAAATAAAACCTTAAACTTATTTTATAATCCTCAAAATACCATAGAACTTTTTTTTAAATTTAAAAAAAACCAAAATTATATAAAGAATATAATACTAATTACTATTAGTGTATTCTTATTCAATATTTTTGAACTAAATTAATGATTTTTTTAAGAATTGTTGAATACACTAACAAAAAAAAGAGAGTAATATGTGATGAAAATTAAGACCTTTTCATTATGTATGATATTCTTAGTTCTCTTAGTATGTACAACAGTGCCAGCAAGTGAATCTACAGATATACCAGTACATCAGAGTTCAATTTCAACATATGAAATTCATGAATTAACAAGTAACATGTCAACAAGTAACATATCAACAAGTAACATATCCAGTTCATCCAGTATTAAAACAGTAAAAGAGAGTTCACAACAAACAAGTGTAAAGATAACAACAAATAAAAAATCAGATACAAATCAAGTAACTACTAGTAATAATGTGGCAAAAAAAACTACTTCTTCAAAAGCAAGTACTACCCAAAGTAGTACAAAAGCAAGTAGTAAAGCAAAAGCAAGTACTACTAAAAATAATTCAGTACAAGAAGTTAGTTTAAACACTACACAACCATCAATAAAAGAGGCAGAAACAATAAAGCAGTTATCTGCAACAAAAAATATGTCCTCACTAAAACAATTAACATCATTAAAGCAAGCTCAAAACAAGTATAACTTAGAAGGTAAAGTAACTTGTGTTTACAATAAATCTTCTGATAGTTATGTTGGTGATGAAGAGGATGCTTTAGGTGTTGGAGGTGCTGTGATAACAGTAACTAATAAAAGTAAAGTTATTGCAAAGGTTACATCAGACTCTAATGGAAACTATGTTATAAAAAACTTAGCTCCAGGACTTTATACAGTTAAATTTAAGTATGGAACCTATGCAGTAGGTGAAGAGGATATACGTATAATTAACACCACAGAACGGTTTAATTATGTGTTTATACCTGATCTTGCTATTATCACATACTCTGGAAGTACTAATGATGGTCAAAGAAATAAATTTGACGCATTAAGAAAACTTAGTGATAGATTTTATTTCCTAGAAAGCTATAATCTAAATAGTTCATACGATGTATCTCATCAATGGATGTTAGATTATGCAAACTTTATTCTAGTAGATATGTATAGTAAAGGACAGGGATTTGGAGTAGATATAGATGCTATTAAAAATTCACCTGCTTCACAACACAACAGAGTTGCATATACTTTTGGTATATTTGATCAAATGTTATTACAAGAACTAGGTTGGGGATTCCTTGGAGTTAATCCTGTTGAATCCATAGAAAATACCTATGTTGGATCATATTGGCAAGCTGAAGCTATAAAAGATGCTACAGTAGTTAATACCAATATGAAAAACTTGTATCATTATATATTATATTTACTTGGAGAAAGTGACTACAACCCAACTAGAACAGATAGTGGAACACCTGTTTTAGCTGGACCACAATGGGGTGTTTATTACCCAGGATATAAAATGTCTGTTCCTACTCCAAGCAATAAATTGATAAATAAATGGATACAACAAGCACCAGGTTATAACAATGATGGAGCTGGAAGTCTAAATTGGATGACAGAATATTATAATCCATGGATTCTAGAAAATCAGAAACCTGTGAATGTATTCAGAAAATTTGAGAATTGGTACAATAAACATGTAAATATTAAAGGATCATTTGTTGTTATAATAAGTTATTATCAGACAACAACAGAAGTTGAAGCTTTAATTAAAGAATTTGAAAGACAAGGAAGAGCAGCATTTTGTTTATATCAATATGCTACCACACATCCTACTATGACCGAACTATTAGAAACAGCAGTTACTGATAGAAAAGGTTTCTCAAGAGGAATTGTTGCTGGAAGTTCTTTATATTCATGGTCAACTTCATATACTCAAATGGGAACAAATGCAACTATAAATGCATATAAAAACATGAATATTACAATTTTGAATGCTTTAAGTGGAATAAGTGAATACAGTTATCATAGTCAATATGGTCCTCAAAATGAATGGACATATAAGGTAACAATATCCCAATTTGAAGGAATAATAGGTGCCCTACCTATTTCATACATTTCAAATACAACTAAATCAACTGTTATGATTGACAGTGGTGTTAAAAAACACGTTGAATTAGTTAATGGTTGGGCTAAACTTAAAGAAACTCAAAATTCCAAGAAGAAAATAGCTATTGTACTATATGACTATCCACCAGGTAAAGCTAATATTGGTGCATCTTATTTAGATGTATTTACCAGTACACATGATTTACTTGAACAATTAGCCGATGCTGGTTATGATATTGGAATGAAGAAAAGTGAAATTCCTACAACAGAGGAGTTAACCACAATGATTTTCAATATTGGTAACAAAGGTAATTGGGCTTCAGGATATCTTAAATCATATGTAAAAGATAACTATGATGAACTTGTCAAAAATCATCAGCTAATCAGTAAATCTGAATTCCAATTAATGTTCAATCAATTACCTACAAATTTACAACAACAACTTGTAAACTCATGGGGTAAAGGATTAGGTAATGGATCTATGATCTATAATAACAGTTACCTAGTAATTCCTGGATTGTACTTTGGAAATGTGTTTATTACTGTTCAACCTGCAAGAGGTTGGGAATCAGTAACAGACTATCATAGTCCTGATTTAGCACCACCACAACAATATGTGGCATTTTACAAGTATCTTACTAGTTATTATCTGGGAAAAGAAAATAACAGTGTGGATGCAATGATAAGTATGGGAACACACGGAACACTTGAATGGTTACCTGGACGTACTTTAGGACTCCAAGAATCAGATTGGCCATTCCAATTAATCAAAACACCGATTATTTACCCATATATTGTATCTAACCCTGGGGAAGGTATGACTGCTAAAGAAAGAAGTTTTGCACAGGTAATTACACACATGACACCTGTAACTACTGCATCAACACTTTATGGTGAATATTCTAAATTAAGTGAAGCTATATCAGATTACACAGCTAATAAAAAATTAGGTGATGCAAGCAATATGGCTTACTATAAAGAATTAATATTAAACCTTACAAGTGTAAATAGTTCATTTTCAGCACCAACATTTACAAAGATGAGCCAATACATTGATGAATATAACTATGCAGTTTCAGTAAATGATACTGCATTAATAAATGAAAAAAGAGCAGCTATACTTAGCTTATCTGCATCATTAAATAAACCAATGGAAAACTACTTCAATCATACATCTGCAAAAAATATGACTTTTGATGAGTATATAAAAAGAATGTATGAATATGTAAATAGTGATGAAGCTTTCGATGCATGGCTAGAAACAATACATGCTGTTATTGAAGGATTAAGTTCTGATACAATAACATATGGTGTTCATAAAATTGGTTATGTATGGAACAGTACTGAAATGATCGATGGAATAAGTGTTATTGGTGCTTCAAGAACCAATATCATGCAAAACATCATGAATCTTTACTTTAATATCAATGGAAGTTATTATGAAAAAGTACAAGACCGTGACTTCAAACCTTATCAAACAGCAATTGAAGCAACACTTAACAACATTGTAACAAGCTTAGTATTAGATACCACACTTGAAAATGTTGAAAAAATAGCTAAAGAAAAAAATCAAGATAAAAACAGTAGTTTCTATCAAGATCTTTATGATATTATGAATCTTATTAATAGTGTAAGAGACAATCATGAATGGGAAGCTATTATGACAGCTCTTGGTGGCGGATACGTTGCTCCTGGTCTTTCAGGAGAACCTGCAGCAAGTGATGTTCTACCAACAGGACGTTCAATGTATAACAGTGATACAACTAAAATGCCATCTAAAGCTGCATGGTCATCAGCAGTAAACTCTATTAATCAAATATTAGTTAAATATATGAAAGATCTTGGAGAAGATACCTATCCAGAATTAGTTGCAGAAGTTATATGGGGTACAGAAGTACTTCGTACAGAAGGTATAAGTCTTGCACAATACCTATACTTACTTGGAGTAAAACCTACATGGGATAGAACAGGTAAAGTAAATGGTACTGAAGTTATACCTCTTGATGAACTTACAATAACTATTGATGGAACAGTATATCAACGTCCAAGAATAGATGTTTTTGCTACAATTGTATCAAACAACCCATACTGGCTAAGTTTATTAACAAGTGCAGTAGATCAGGTAAATGCTTTAAATGAAAGTTTTGAAGATAACTATGTTAAAAAACATTATGCTAAATTCCCAAGTACATTCAGATTATTTGGACTTAATGGAAACAAATTAGAAGGTACCGGAGTTTCAGATAGAATAAATAACATTGGTAATTTAACCCAGTCATCAAAAAGTGTGCAGGAAGAAATAGCTAGTGTATATGAATCTAGACTTAACAATGCATGGACTGTTGATGCTAATGGTAATATTGTTGTTAAAACAAATCAGACAGAATTATTTGTATGGTTATTATCCAACGTAAATCTAATAATCCAAGATTTAGATAGTACATGGAGATATCTTGATTCAGATGATTATACTGATTGGTTTGGTGGTCTTCTAAATTCAGCAAACATACATGGTGCAACACCAAGTACAATGCTTCTTGATATACGTAACAGAAACAATATAGTTTCAAATACATTATCCCAAGAAGTAAGTAAAGAAATAAGAACTACCTTAATAAATCCAAAATGGTTACAAGGTATGACATCTTCTGTTGGTGGATGGAACCAAATGGCTGCTAACTGGGAAAACCTACATAAAACAATATTCACAACACAAGGTTATCTTGAAGATGAAAATGGTAAAGCTATTTTACAAACTAACAAAGGAAACAACACAGGTGCAGTTAGTAATGAATTATATACTCAAGCAGTGAAAAATCTTGTAACTAGTGAATATTTAGTTGTAGATGCTGATTATAAGTCTTATGCTATGCAATCCATGATTGGTTGGTCCTTAACATTATTAAAAGATGGTTATTGGAAAACAACCGATAAAAAATTAGTATACGATCTTGTAAAAACATATACACGTATTGTAGTAAAATACGGTGTTGCATGTTGTCACCACACATGTGGTAACATAGAATTTAATAAATGGATTATTAAAACTGGAACTGCAATGGGTATTGATATGGCAGGTTATGCTAATGAAATGAATGCTGCAACAGAACAAGGACTTACTACTGGTCAAGGTAGTGGCAGTGGTGATGGAACTGGTTCTGGAAGTAGTGGTGGAACATCTAGTGATGGTGGAGATGGAGGAACTGCAATAGGTTCCGATTCTTTCAAAGATGGAGCAGATACTGGAAGTGTAGGTGGAATTGGATCATACACTGGAACAGGATCTTCTCAGTCAACAACTGGTAATGCTAATGGTGAACTTGCAGGAGTAGCTTCTAACGACAATGGTGCAAATTCTGGTAATGGAACAAACAATAACAACAATGGAAACAACACTGGAAATCAAGACACTAATGGTACAAATACAGGTTCTAATTCCACTTCCAACAATAATGGTAATGCTGATGGTAATTCCAACAGTACTGGAAGCGGTGATAGTACAGGTAATGCAGATTCAGGTAATGCTGATGGTGCATCTACTGGAAATAGTACTCAAAAAAATAGTGGAAGTTCTGATGTTGGTACATCAAGTACTGGTGCATCCTCTGCAGGATCAGCAGCAGCAAGTAGTTCCTCAGCAGCTGTTGCTGCAACTGCAACTGCAACTGCTTACGAAGTAAGTGAGAAAAGTGGAGGAAAAGCTGCTTCAAATAAATCAGCTGTTTCATTCGGTTATCTTGTAGCTATTGTTTTAATAGCACTTCTTTTCTTTGTTGGATTCAAAAGAAAAGATATTCGTGGAGATTAATAAATATCATACATGATACTTTAATAAATAATAAAATAAAAATCCCCCCTTTTTTTCTTTTATTTTTTTATAAATAATTAGTTCTTTAAAAATAGAATTAAATCTTTTTTTTTAAAAAAATTAACTTTTAATTTAAATAAACTTACACATCATGAAAGTAAGTTTTACTAAAAGAATCTATAAAAATAACAAGCATGTCTTTAAAATAATAGACTATGGTGAATATAATAAAAATACACTAACTAACCATCTACATTAACTCTTATTAAAATAATAAAAAAGTAAAAAAAAAGAAATAATTAGAATTTATTCTAATTGATATTTTTCTTTGTTACGTTGGAATATTTCTTTAAACCATGTGTATGCAATTACTAATAATATTAATGTACATATCCCACGTGATGCATCATAGAATATACTTGCTGTATATGTACTTATTATAGAAGGTACTGAAATTGGTACAAAATAAAACCATGAAATGTTTGTAATCCAACCATATATGAATCCCCATAATAAACCAAAAACTGCTCTAAATGGAAGACTTTCCATTTTATTAGCAAATAAACCAGAAGTATATCCCAGTAGACCAAATCCAATCATTTGATATGGAGTCCATGTTCCAATACCTGCACCAGAAATTAGTCCAAATACTATTATAGATAAGGCTCCTACCAAGAATCCACTTTCTTTTCCAAAGACCACTCCAGCCATTATAACAATAAAGAAAACTAGATCTATATGTAATATTGAACCTATAAAGTTTGCAACTACTGCTATAGCAATTAATACTGCTAACATAACAATATATTCTACAGAAGGTTTTGATTTTTCAAACATTCTGAATATTACACCTATAAATCCAACTGCCACCAATAATGAAATTATTAATGTTAATATATTCATAAGCTCCATTGTTCTTTCACATCCTTAATTGAAATTGCTTTTGGTAAATAGTTTTTAACCATTCTATTTACAAAAGTTGTATAAAAGTTATTACTTGAAAATATTTGTGTCGGTGTTGTATCTAATTGTAACGAACCATCAAAGATCATTACACATCTTTCAACACTGTCTGCTACAAAAGATAAATCATGTGTAGTCATAATTATCGTTGTCCCTTCCTTATTAACTTGTTTTAGAAGTTCACCTAATTTATGATTAGATATTGGATCTAAACCTTTAGTAGGTTCATCCAATATTAATATATCAGGATTATCAAGTAATGCTTTAATAAAAGCTATTTTTTGTTGTTCCCCTCCACTACAGTCATAGGGATGGTTATTAAGAATTTTTCTAATATCAAAATAATCAACAAGTTCCATAGCATAATCAGATAATTCAATAGTTTTATTTATTGATTTATCTATTTCATTCTCTTTTTTTGATTTGTTAAATGGATTGAAGTTAAAATCTGTTTCAATTTTTGATTCACGAATATTAGATAATTCTTTTAGCACAGTATCTTCTGTAAATTGAACCATAGGATTTTGATGAACATAACTGATTTTAGTGTTCTTAGCATACTTTATTTTACCTTTCACTGGTTTTATTAGACCTGCAAGAAGTTTTAGAAATGTACTTTTTCCACTTCCATTACCACCAATAATTGTAATATATTCTCCTTTATTAACATTAAATCCAATTCCTTTAAGAATTACATTTTCTTTTTCATATCCAAACCATAAATCCTTTACTAATACTAATTCATCAGTATTTTCTACTTTAGTTCTAGATAATGCTTGAAGAGGAATGTCTTTAATAATATCATCCATATTATTTAGTAATTGAATTCCTTCCCTAACACTAAGTGCAACTTCCACATCTTTAATTGAATCAAATTTGTCCTTAAGAAGTAAATTTACCCTTGTAACCTCTGGCATGTAGTACTTAAATACTTCATCATCTTTAATATCATCACAAATATTTCTTGAATCATTGATGTATTTTAAATTTCCATTCTGTAGATAAATTACTTTATTAGCAAATGGAAAAATATTATCCATTTTATGTTCAGTCACTATAATTGTAATTGAAAATTCTTCATTTAATCTTCTAAGCATTGCTAAAAAATCATATGATGCTATTGGATCTAGTTGACTTGTAGGTTCATCTAGTAGTAGGAGTTTTGGTTTTAAAACCAACAATGAACATAGATTTACTAATTGTTTCTGTCCACCTGATAGATTATTAACATTTTCATGTAATAATTTATCTATTCCAAAGAATGTGGACATTTCTGCAATTCTATTTCTTATTTCATCAGTAGGTAATCCAATATTTTCAAGGGGAAATGCAATTTCCTGAATAACAGTATCTGTTACAATTTGTGCATCTGGATTTTGAAACATGAGACCTATATCACAAGCTGATTTTTCATCATCTAACTCTTCAACTAAAATATCATCAAAGAATATTTGACCATAAGTATCCCCTGCCGGTTTTAATTCTTTTTTAATATTGTTTAACAGAGTTGTTTTTCCAGAACCTGATGGACCACACAGTAATACAAACTCACCCTCATTTATCTTAAAATTAATATCTTTTAAGACCTTTTCTTCATTATATTTGAAACTAAAATCTTTAACCTCTAAGAGTGCCATAGTATTCTCTCCCAAATTTCAATAATTATAAATGGTAATAACAGTACAACATATGCAAAGTAATATATGTTAAATGGTGTTTGACTAAATGTAAATGTGAATTTTGGATAAATCATGATTGATCCAACACCATTATATAATCCATACACAGATATTGTTGCTGTTACTAATATAAGTACTGTAAGAAGTACGTCAATTTTATTAAAGTCATATCTAAGATAACTTGTTCTTTTTGTTATATTATATCCTCTAGATTTCATTGATGATGCAGATTGCATAGCTTCTTCTAATGACCATGAAACTACCAATCCTAAATTTTGAATTAATTCTGATGTTTTTTCTGTAAATTTCAAGTCTTCATTTCTATTTTTTAATTTTGACAGTTCAAGAAGTTCGTTACTTCTTTTTTGTATCAATGGAACAAATCGCAGAGACATTATTATTATCATAGATAAGTTAGGATACTTTTTTGAAAATACATAAAGCATATCCTGATATGATACATAAGTGTTGTATGCTATAAATGTTAATGTAACTAAAAAGAAAGTTACAGCCATAATTACACCATATACTAATGCTTCAAAGGTTACATAATATGATCCAAAGATATAAATATGTGTATCTCCAACATGTGTAAAAATAGTGTTTAATAAGGTAATAAAAAGTATTACTGGTAAAAATACCTTAGTAGTACTTTTAATTTCACTTATTGATCCTTGTAATGCAATTAAAGTTAGTATTAATATCCCATAGGTTATTACATAATATGGATTATTAAATAAAAATGCAAATATTATCAGAATCAGAAAATACACTATAAAAATTGCTGGATGAATTCGTGTAATCTTCATTTTCTTTCTATCCAAAAAATTTTAAATTTAATATTTAAAAGTGTTAAATCTATTTTATTTAATTAAAAATAAATTTCACTATGCTTTTATTATGTTTACCTTAATAAATATAATTTACTTAAACAAATATCAATTAAGTTATTATTTAATAAATAACATAAAAAAAGTTTTTTAAATTTAAATATATGCACAAATAATAAATTAATTAACTTTTAATAGAATTATTCAATAAATTTTTAAAAAAAATAAGATAAGAATAAAAAAAATTATTAAACTAGTACATAAAAATGACTAAACAAAAAAAAAGATAAAAAAATAGAATTATATGGATTTATATAATCTGTTGGCATTATTTTTATACCAGTTAACAGTTTCTTCCATTGCATCTTCAAATGTCCATTTAGGTTCCCATCCTAATTTTTTAGTTTTAGATGCATCAAGAGAATATCTTCTATCATGACCTAATCTATCATCAACATGTGTAATTAGACTTTCTGGTTTATTTAATTTTTCAAGTATTAGTTTGGTTATTTCAAGATTATTTCTTTCATTACCTCCACCAATATTATATACTTCACCAATTTTACCTTTATGTAGTACAGTATCTACACCAGCACAGTTATCTTCCACATATATCCAGTCACGTACATTTTTTCCATCCCCATATACTGGTAATGATTCATTATGTATAGCTTTAAGAATAAATAATGGTATTAATTTTTCAGGGAATTGTCTTGGTCCAAAATTATTACTACTTCTTGTTATCATAACTGGTATATCATATGTTTTATAATATGCATTAACTAGTAAATCTCCACCAGCTTTACTAGCAGAATATGGGCTTGAAGGATCGATATTATCTGTTTCTTTAAAAGAACCATCTAAAATACTACCATAAACTTCATCTGTTGAAATTTGAATATATTTTTCCACATCATATTTTCTAACTAATTCTAGAAGATTTTGTGTTCCTAAAACATCAGATTTAACAAATGATGCAGGATCTGTAATTGATTTATCAACATGTGTTTCTGCTGCAAAATTAACAACATAATCAGCATCCTTCATAGCTTCAGATGCTTCTTTTTCACTTGCAATATCTCCTTTAATGAATTTTAAATCCACTCCTTCAATATTTGTCATATCTCCAGCATAAGTCAATTTATCTAAAACAGTTATTTCATAGTCATCATATTTATTTGCTATGTAATGAACAAAGTTTGAACCTATAAATCCTGCTCCACCAGTTATCATTATCTTCAAAGTACTCACCCTTCTAATATTTATTAAATATATAAATTTTAATCATTATAATATTATAAATATATATAGTTTTGTTTATTAATAATTATCTCACTGTCAGAAGTTCAGTGAATATATACTTTCATTATCCCAAAATGTTAGTGTTAGTTTTACTCGTGTTTCTACTCTTTTAAA
>NZ_MUZW01000014.1:0-15184 GCF_003266085.1 Methanosphaera sp. DEW79
GACCCAGCAACTGGAAAGCCACTATTAAATAATCAATATTCGATTAATATTAAAAATAGATAATTATATAAAAGACATATTTTAGAAAAGCAGTACTAAGAAATATAAAACTTTTTAAGATAGTTATTAGTATTAAATTATAAGAAATAATCTAAATATAAGTAGTAAATACTTTCTAAAATTTCTTTATTATATGTTCATTCTTTTAATGAATCATATAATAGTTCTTTAATCTCTGGATATTTATTAAGTATATTATGTAATTGTTTATCATTATGTTTTTTATTATAATACCATAATGTATTAACATTATTCAAAACATCTCTTTCAGGAGTGGTGTATGTTATTCTAGCTATGTTATTTGGAGGTACTTCTATTTTTGTTTTATTCAAAATAGCCATTGCCCAAAACCATATGTCATCAGAATAGGGTGTTAAATCAGTATATTCTTCTTCATTAAAAACTTCACTATTTAAACTATGTGGAGGAAAGAGTGTTCCACCTCCCGTTGTAAAGAAGTTAAGATAGCTTGCATTGTTATTCTCTTTTATTATTTGCCAATTATTGTAACTACTTATTTCTTTTTTGTCATTTAGTGTTATTTTTTTAGATCTATGTGCTATAATATTTTCTGGATGTTGTTTATGAGTTTCATATAATATTTTTAACCAATTCTCTGGATAATATATATCATCATCTGCTGTAATTATTATATCATTGGAATATTCTTGTAGTGCTGGGATTAATTTCTTATATGATTTAATATTTTTACACCATTTTATAGTTAATCCATTTTTTTTAAGTTTTAATATGTTAGAGAGTATATTTTCTTCTTTATTTGGAAATTCGTCATCAGATAACCAAAGAATTATTTCATCGGCTTTCAAAGTTTGTGTTAATAAGGAATATATTGTATATTGTATATTATTTATACGTTCAGGATATGTTGTTAATGAAATTATTATTTTCTGTTTTCTTTTAGTTGTTGTTATTCCAATATCATTAAAAGTCCTTATCTTTTCTTCAATATTCTTTCTATTTATTGTTAATGGTTGCCAACTACTTTCATTTGTTTTAACTAATCCTTCATCAAATCCATTCAATACAAGATATACTAATGGATTTAATTCTGACTTTCCAGCATTTTTATTAAATTTCTTATAATAATTTCCATCAAAATTCTCATTGGGATTTTTTCCTTCTAAATATCCTATGTATATATAATGAAGTAATGGATTAATATGTAATTTATAGTTATATTTTTCTTTATAGTATTCTTCATCAAATAAATTATATGAATTTATTTTATTAAAAGCCAATATATTTATATCACTTTTTGTCACATCATTTACTATTTCTCGAAATAGGATATTTTCATATTTTAATAGAATATTTTCATTATTAAAAGTTTCATCATATACATTATTATTAACTAAATCAAATACAGTTTGTGTTGTAAGTTTTGTATCTAATTTTTTAGTTGGTCTATACCATTTATTATTAATATCATTTAGTAATTCATCATATCTTATTTGATTATTTTCTATTTTTTTAAATATGTTGTAGAATATGTTATTTTCTTCTTCAATGTATTCTATGGTTTTGGTCTTTGTTCTATTATTTCTATTATTCCTAATTTTTCGAATAATACTTGTGATATATCTAAATGGTTTTGTAATTTTCCAACTAGTGGAGGAAGTTATTGATTCATTTAAATAATTTAATTTATTTATTTCATCATATGCTTTTTTATTATTATGTATAAGGGCTTCTATAGTTATTAAAGTACTAGTCATATCTTCTTTATCATATTCATGTATTAATTTAAGCATATCATTTAATTTTGTCTTGTCTATTAATTCATGTTCTATTTTACCTAATCTAACAGTATTTGCAATATTAAATTCCACTGAATTTTTGGAATGTTTTATTGTATTATAAAAGAATCTATTTTTATCTGGCAATTGTTTTACATCATTGTTGGATATATTCATATTATTGAAATAATTCTTAGCAATTAAAAACAATTCATCTTTAGATTCATTATCTAAGGTTTTATAAATATTTTCTATCTCTGTTATATTAAATTCTAAAAAATTTAATTTAAATTCATTCATTAACTTATTTTTTTTCAGAAAAGTTTTTACTTCATTAAATATGTCAAACAATACAAAACTTTTACTTGTTTGAATGGAAGTATTCTGTCTTGAATTATCAGTTCTCATATAATGATAGAAAAATTGGGGATTATATGAAATGTTATTTGCCTTTATCATGGTTTTTATATGAAAGAGCACATCCTCAAATAATACATCTTCTTGGAATTTAATATTATTTTTTCTAAGAAAATCTAATTTATGTAGTTTTGTACATACAATAAAGTAACTATTCATAACTAATCTTTTATTGTATAAACAGTTAAATGTGAAATTATCATAATTTTTAATATCATTAGATACTGCATATATCCTTTTTCTTAGATAATTATCAGGATAGTGTTCAATACTATTAAATAACACTAAATCAGAATTGTTAGATGTTGCTTGTTTATATAATTGTTCTAAGGACTCACTTTCAATCCAGTCATCAGCATCTAGAAATAAAACATATTCTCCAGTAGCATTTTCTAAACCTACATTTCTTGCTAATCCAGGACCTCTGTTTTCTTGTTTAATTATTTTAAATCTAGAATCATCACTAGTATAACTTTTAAGTGTGGATAATGAATCATCTGTTGAACCATCATCAACACATATTACTTCTATATCTTTAAGTGATTGGTTTTTTATAGAAGATATACAGTTATTTAGGTATTTTTCTTTATTATATATTGGAATTATAATTGATACTGTAGGTTTAATCATATATATACCTCATGACTACTAGATGAAGTTATTCTATATTTTTTTTATTTAAGAATAATAATCTATTTTCTATTTATGATATTATAATTATTTAAGTATATTCTTAGATAATTTTAGAGAAAACCTAGTAATTATTGAAGTTCTAAATATTAAGCTGTATAACTATTGTTTCTAATACTCTGAAGTATTTTACCTAAAAAAATATGAAGTTCCATTATTAATTTCAACAAGAACGTATTATTAAACAAATTCTATTTTGAAAATAGAGTTAAAATATCTAATCTAGAAAAAAGTGTGAATATTACTCTAATTTTAGTTAATTTCAGTTTTATAATTTAAATTCTTTAATCTAGTGAATTTTTTAATAGATTTTTGTTTTTCTCTAATAAATTATAAGTATTATAAAACGCACATTAAACTATAATAACTATTAAATGGAGGTAAAGTAATGAAAAATAATCAGGTAATTATTCTTTTAATATTGGGTATAGTTGCACTATTGGGAATTTCTATTTATGCGGGAATATTTAGTTTCAGTGATAATTCAACTAACAATTCAACTACTTTTAATATAACACCACCTTCTGGATATAGTATATCCAATCAAACAAATAATACTATAACTATAGATAATGGAACTAAACAATTGAAGGTACGTAAATTCAGTGGTAATAATTCTATTTATCAAAGAATAGAAAGTTATAAATCTAAACATAATATTACTAATTTATCAGTAACTGAGTATTATTCTTCAAATTCTCAGAAAATAACAAAAACTGTTTCAGATGTAAATAATATAACTGATGTATGGTATTATGTGGATAAAAATAACACTGTCTATGGTATTTCAACATCAGGTAATGTGCCTGGAACAGATGATGTTGTTAAACAGATAGTTGATAAATTATAAGTTATTTTTTTGATATATTTTTTCAAAAACATGATTATAATATAAAATAATACTTTTTTATTTTTTTTAATTTTCCAATATATATTATCAAATATTAGTTAAGTCAAACTAAATTAGTAAAGTAACTGATTGTATGTATTTTTTCATAGAATCTGTTTATGGGATATGCTTTGAGAATTAACATAATTAAGGGTCTTATTTCTATAAAATCTAGAAAAAAAGATAATATTTTAAAGAAATTACTATCTTATCTTAATATTTAAATATAATTAAATATAGACTAATTATTAGTTAAGAAAATAAGTTAATTAGATTATAAATTAGTTTGTTTAAGTTAATAATTGTATTTATAATGATTATTTTTTTTATTTTAATATTATCAATTAATAATCATCTTGTTTGAATATGGATTTTAAAAATACCATTATCAATAATAATAAAAGTGATATAATGAAAATATGTGTTATAGGTCAAGGATATATAGGTATACCTACAGCAGCATTATTTGCATCCAATGGATGTGATGTGGTAGGTGTAGATATTAATGAAGAAATAATAAGTAATTTAAATAATGGAGTTATGACAATAGAAGAACCAAAAATTAATGAAATTATGAATGCTTGTTTGGATAATGGAACATATCATGCAAGTTTAACTCCTGAAGAAGCTGATGTTTATATAATTACAGTTCCAACACCATTTAAAAAAGAAGATTTATCCTGTGATTTAGGTTTTGTAATATCAGCATGTAAATCAATATTACCACTTATAAAAAAAGGAGATACTATCATAGTAGAATCAACAATAGCACCACTATCAACTGAAACAACAATAAAAGGTATCTTTGAAGATAGGGGATTTAATGTTGGTGAAGACATATACTTAGCACATTGTCCAGAAAGAGTTCTACCAGGTAACATGGTTGATGAATTAATACATAACAATAGAATAGTTGGTGGAATCAACAAAAGAAGTGCTAAAAAAGCTGCTGAAGTTTATAAAATATTTGTTAAAGGTGAAGTTATAGAAACTGAAGCAAAAGTTGCTGAATTATCTAAGTGTATGGAAAATACATATAGGGATGTGAATATTGCACTAGCAAATGAATTAGCAAAGATTGGATCAAAACTAGGAATTAACATATTAGATGTTATTAAAATAGCAAATAAACATCCTCGTGTAAATATACTTTCACCAGGGCCAGGAGTAGGTGGACATTGTCTTGCAATAGATCCATACTTCATATATTCACTTATACCAGAGACTGCAAAAATCATAAAACTGGCTAGAGATACTAATAGAAGTATGCCAGAGTTTGTTGTTGAAAATGTTAGAAAAATTCTAAAAAATGAAGATAATCCAATAATATCAGTATTTGGTGTGGCATATAAAGGAAATTCTGATGATGATAGGGAAAGTCCATCTTATGAAATAATCAACAATCTTAAAGAAGATTATACTTTGAAAATATATGATCCCCATATAGAAAAAATAGATCTAAGCTTTGATGAAGCAATAAAAGATTCATCATTAATATTAGTACTTACAAATCATGATGAATTCATGCATATGGACTTTGATAAAATAAAACAAGAAATGAAAAAGCCAGTAATATTTGATACAAGAAATATTATAGATAAACATTCAATTCCAGATGATATTATATTATATAACTTTGGAAATTTATATGATGTAGAATAGTGGTGACTTTTCAATGCATCCTTTTATTAGTGTAATTATACCTGTTTATAATGTTCAATTCACAATAGAAAGTTGTTTTCTATCTTTAAAAAATCAAACTATAGGATTTGAAAATTTAGAAATAATCTTTGTTGATGATTGTTCAACAGATAATAGTCCAACTATAATTGGGAATTATGAAAAAAAATATGACAATGTTAAAGCAATCTATTCCAAAGAAAATAGTGGTGTTGCAGGAAAACCTAGAAACATGGGTATGAATATTGCAACAGCAAAATATGTCATGTTTTTAGATCCTGATGATACTTTTACTGTTGATGCTTGTGAAGTATTATATAATGAAATAGAAAAAAGTAAAGCAGATATAGTTAGTGGACTACATTCTAAGAAAAATAAATTTAATAATAATGAAGAGATATTTCCTGGTTTGATTATTAATACATTTTCAGATCCTGAAAAATCATGGTCTGATAGACAGGGTGATGTTGATGTTTTCAAACAAAAATATCCTAAACACTTTTATATGGATTCAATTGAAGATAAATTTTCTGTTTTAGGAAATTTTGGGCTTTCAAGTAAAATATTTAATCTTGATTTTATAAAATCAAATAATATTTCATTTCCAGAATATATTCCAGGTGAGGATTCAGTATTTCTTTTCAATGCATTGATAAATGCAAATGGAATTGCTTTTATAAATAAAATCATTTATTCTTACACAACATTTCGTGATGGAGATAATAAATCAGTAAGTTTCCAAGTAGATTTAGATAAAAATCTTGGCCGTATAAAAGCATATAACCTCATGTTAGAAATCAGTGAAGAAAAAGGTATTGTTGATGAATATGTTCACTATATTCTAGCAAATAAATTAACATATTTCTTAAAAAATTTCATAATTAAACCAGAATATATTCCTGAAACTGATATGTCCTGTATTTTTGATAAGGGTTATGACTTATTTAATGAAGTTAATAAAAGAGATAATGGTGTATTAAGTCCTGAATTTAAGAATATTATTGAAAATATTGCCAATAGAAATTATGATGAGACAATAACTGCTTGTTATGAATATAAGAGAAAATATTTTAGTAACAGTGTTAAAGTTAATAAGAAAACTATTCCATTTGCAAAGGATATGAATGTAGCTGTAGTATTAGATCCATTTACATATAATTCCTATAGTAATGAATTCAATGCAATACCTGTTGAACCAGAAAACTGGCATGAAAAATTTGAAAGAGAGGATATAGATTTATTTTTCTGTGAATCAGCATTTAGTGGTGTTGGTGAAGGTAATCTTGTAGAGGGAATAGCTGTTGAAAATAATTATTCTCCATGGGGTGGAAAAATAGGTGTTAACCTGATTCATGGATGGGATAGTAGAAATCAATTAATGGATATATTAAAGTACTGTAAAGAACATGGAATTCCTACAATTTTTTGGAATAAAGAGGATCCAACATCATTTGATAACCCTAATTACAACTTTATAGACACAGCTCTACATTTTGATTATATTTTTACAACAGATGAAGATAGTATAATAAGATATAGGGCAAGAGGACATGAAAATGTTCATGTACTCTTATTTGCTTCTCAAATAAATCTATTCAATCCTATTAGTACTAAACGTTCTAATGATATTATATTTGCAGGTAGTTGGTATAATCAATTCGAAAATCGTTGTAAAACAATGTGTGATTTTTTTGATAAGATAATTAACAGTAAGTATGGCTTAAAAATATATAACAGGGCATCTGATTCAACTGCTGAAAATCGAATGTTTCCAGCAAAATATGATCCATTCATATATCCAAAAGTATCCTTTGATAAAATGCCCTCAGTATATAAAGAAAGTAAAATGGCATTAAATATTAACACAGTTACTGATTCACACACCATGTTTGCAAGACGAGTTTATGAATTAATGTCTTCAAATACATTCATACTATCAAACTATTCTAAAGGAATATATGAACTTTTTAAAGATAATGTTATCTATTTAGATAGAATAGATTCTTTGGATTTATCTGAAGAAGAAATATCCAAAATCTGTGAAGAAAATCTCTATGATGTTCTTCAAAATCATACATATAGTAATAGATTTAAATATATTTTAAATTGTATTGGTTTTAAATATAAAGAAAGTATTGAAGAAGTAAATATAATATATAAGGCAGAAAATGATGATGAAATAGATGAAATCATAGCAGATTTTAATTCTATTGACTATTATTACAAGAACTGTTTTATTCTCTCTAAAAATGTAAATCTTAAAAAATCAGTTGAGAATAAAGATAATAATATAACATTTATGGACTATGAAAATATTTACTTCTTATCTGAAAATAGCTCAGATGAAAATTATTTCTTATTTAGAAATATGGATAATAAAATCAATTCTGACTTTATTAAAAAGGCATTGTTACATTATAAATATTTAGAAAATAACATAGGCATAAAAGAAAATAATGAAAAATATGTATTTAACAAAACAAGAGAATATGAAGATACATTATTTAATATGAGTCAATTTGATAATATAATTGAAGTTTTACTAAAATACAGAATAAATAAATTCTCTGTTTATAATATTTAGTTAAGGTGGGATTATTATTAAAAAGGAAATAAAAATTTCTCTCTGTTTATCAGTTTTTCCAGATAAAAAATCAACAGCAGAGTGTTTTGAAAGCTTACTTAATCAAACATTAGATGAAATTGAAATTATATGTATGCCTGATAATAATTGTGATGAGGATGTTTTAGAAATAATAGATTATTATAAAACTCAAAGTAACATCCCAATATCTGTAATGAAACAAGAATTTAACTATAATCAAGTAAATGGTGAATATATATTCTTATGTAATTCTAAAGATTGGTTATCTATAGTAGCTTTAGATTATATTTATAATATTGCTAAAGAAAATAATTCTGACATTGTACTAAGTTCAGTAAATATTTATGATGAGAAATTAAAATCCATATATGAATTAGATTATGGTTTAAGTAATGATTTTATGAATTCTAATTCATTATCTCATAAATTATTTTCAAATGAACTTTTTAGTATGGTAAAATATCCATATAATCTTTATAAAACTTCGTTTTTAGAGAAAATAGATGCGGATTTAAATTTAAATGAATATAATATTGGATTTTTCTTCTTTAAAACTGTTTTCAATACATCAAAAATTTCATTTAGTATGGAACCTATTTTGAATATAAGAAAAAAAGAAAGTGATCTATATTATTTTATGGCTAATGATTTTAATAGAAACTTAAATAAAGAATATGTTTCATTTGACGTAGATTCTTTTTTCAAGAGTATGGAGAATATAAAATCTTTTTTTAGAGAAAAAGGAATATATGATCTTTATAAATATGATTTAACTAATTATTTTATGAATATATATAGAAATATTTGTACTTTTAATATGGAAAATGAAGAAGTTTTTTATAAAAAATTACATGAAACTATTCTAAATTATTATAAAACAAATCATACAGATTATCTATTAAATTTAACTTCACCTAATATGGAATTTTATAGAATTCTTCTAAAATCAAAAAGTAAATTTGAAGTAGATGCTTTATATAAAATAAATGATTTAAAACTTGAAAATGAAAAATTAAGTAGAGAAGTTAATAAGTTAACTAAATTATTAAAAGAAGAAAAAAACTTAAAAAATAAAGAAATAAAACAAAATAAAAAAATAAGACATAAATTAGATGAAGTTTTAAATTCTAATTCATGGAAATTAATGAATGGATTTAGAATGATAGGACTTTATAAGTCAGTTGCTTTAGTTATTTTTATTCTTTTATTAATTATTTCTATTATGATTATTTTAATAATAAAATATTAATTAAATACAACAAACATATATTAAAAATCGTGATAATTATGAAAATTGGGATTGTACTTGGAACTAGACCTGAAATAATTAAAATGGCGCCTGTAATTGATGAAATAAAAAGAAATAATTCTGAATTAGTTCTCATACACACAGGACAACATTATGATATTAACATGTCAAAACAATTTTTTATTGACCTGGATTTACCCTTACCTCAATATAATATTGGTATAGGCTCAAATACTGCTATTAAACAAATAAGTATCATCATATCAAAACTTGAAGAAATACTAAAAAAGGAAGAAGTTGACATAGTATTAGTTCAAGGAGACACAAATGCAGTATTAGCAGGAGCATTAGCTGCAAATAAACTTAAAATTCCTGTAGGACATGTGGAGGCAGGACTAAGATCATTTGATAAGAACATGCCCGAAGAAATAAATAGATTGGTTGCAGATAGTTGTTCTACACTCTACTTTGTACCAACAAAGGAAACTGGAATAAATCTATTAAATGAGGGAATCAGTCATAAATCAATCTATGTTACAGGTAATACTGTGGTAGATGCATGTAAAAGAAACATAAATCTTGCACTTAAAAATAGTAAGATAAAAGATGAAATAAAATTCAATAATTACATAGCACTAACACTACACAGAGCAGAAAATGTGGATGATGATGAAAGACTAATAAACATAGTTAATAGTCTTATTAATTTACCATATAACATAGTATTTCCAATACACCCACATACAAGAAAATCTCTTGAAAAACTAGATTTATACAAGAAAATTGAAGAATCAGAACATATTCAAATAATAAAACCATTAGGATATCTTGACTTCCTATATTTAATATCACAAGCTACCCTAGCACTAACAGATTCTGGTGGAGTACAAGAAGAAGCAATAACACTTGATGTTCCATGTGTTACATTAAGATATAATACAGAAAGACCAGAAACAATTACATGTGGTGGAAATGTACTTGCAGGAACAGAATCAGAGGAGATTACAAGAAATATTAGCAACATACTAAATAATGAATCAGTATATGAAAGTATGAGCAGTGCTAAAAATCCATATGGTGATGGAGACAGTGCAAAACAGATATATTCAATAATAGAAGAACATTACACTGAAAACAACCTTAAAATAACTCGTGCAGATAAGATAATGGACTTTGAAGGATACTATATGCATGTTATTCAAGAGAATATTACAGTAGCAGAATATGAAAATAAAAATAAGGGACAAATCATTGAACAAGTATTTACTAATGGAAGGCCAGAATATATAGAAGAACAATTAAATCTAGAAAATAAAACAATTATAGTAAAAAAATTTGAAAATGAAGATTAAATACTTTCTTTTTTCATCTTTTAAAAAAACTATTAGATATTATGTTGAAATATTATTAAGGATAATTATTAAGACTTAGATTTATTTTCAATATAATCTAATATATCTTCAGAGGATTTTTTTAAAGTAATACTTCTTTTCTTTTGTTTAGAACTTTGTTGTATTAAATATAAGTTATTATATTGATTATTTAATTTTTTGAATAAAATATTTATGTCCTGGTTTATTTTGGATAAATTTTCAGTTTCTTCTTGAATCATTTTTAAATTTATAAATTCATATAAAGAATTTGATTTTAAAATTAAATTAAACTTTTGCAGAGTCATCATAGGTATTTTTTTCTTTATTTCATCATTTAGAAATTTCTTTTCTATTATTCTAAATTCAATTTTTGCTTTTTGAAAATATTTCTCAGATGAGGCTGGTATTAAATAAGCAAGAATTTGATTTATTTTAAATAAAATGAATTCATCTATAAATTCTTCAAAAAGATTTTCTTTTCTTAAGATTTCTTCAACTAATTTACAGATTTTAAAAATAAATTTACCATGGATTGGATCATTTGAATTTGAATTAGGATTATATCTATACCTATATAAGAATTTAGGTACGTATGATATTCTTTTTGCTCTTAACATACTTTTTACATGGAAGGGAACATCTTCAAAAGCAGGGACAGAATCAAATATAAAATCATCATAACTATCTAGAAATTCTTTTCTATATAATTTAGTCCATGGTGCAAAAGATGCATTTAAAACATAGTATTTAGCATCATGGTAATTGAAAACAAAATTATTAAAATCCTTGTTAGGAAATATGTCTTCTAATTTAAAACCTGGTCTACTATAATCTATTTCATCTGTATCTTCTCTAAATCGAGCAATTTTTAATAAAACAAAATCAGAATTATTTAATGTAATGTTTTCATATAATTCATATAGTGTATTTTCTACAATATAATCATCAGGATCAAAAAAATATATGTAGTCTCCACTAGCCTCATTTAATCCAATATTTCTAGTAACTCCTGTACCTTCATTTTTTTTATCTATAATTTTGATTCTATTGTCTTTTTTAGCAAATTTATTTAATATTTCTAAGGAATTATCTGTAGATCCATCATTTATGCAAATTACTTCAATATCTTTTAATGTTTGGTTGAGAACACTCTTAAGAGATTCTTCAAGAAAATTTGCTATGTTGTATATGGGAAGTATAACTGAAATTTTAACCATAAATTCACCTATTCTGTATAGTTGTGGTTTACTACTTAAATTTTTTTTTGAATAAATAATTAATGAAAAAATATAATATCAATAATAATAGTTGTTAAATATCAATTATTTATTTAAGAAATGTTAATTCTTTTAATAATTCTTTTTTAGTTTTTATATTATATTTATTATGTCTATTTGGTTTTCTACCTTCATAGAATCCATGACAAATGTAATGTGTTTCTGGATTTAAAAGTTTTAACCATTTTATCCTAGATAGGTCTTTGTTTTCACTTAGGTAATATCCTACATTGAACCATGGATTATTTTTTAAAAGAGAATATATTTCCAAATCCTGGTTTTTATCTGATGATTTAAGTAATATATACACATATGTAAAGAAATCATTAAATATTCGTTTTAAGATACTTGAATTATTTTTATAATAGGTTATTTCCATGTTTTTATCATTGATAATTTTCTTTTTTTCATCAAGGTCATTGAATGATTTTTTAAGTATTTCATGTATTTCTTCATTTTCTTTAATTATATTATCAGATATTTTAGTCTTGTTTTTTATTTCATCATATTTTTTATTTAAATCAGAATATTTTTTATTTATCTTATTAACATTATGTTTTTCTATTTCTGAACGATTTAGCCAATATAATCTCTGTTTATATAATATTTCAGAAACATTATTCAAAGAAGTTAATCTGGATTTAAAGTAATTTTCATAATCTTTATGTTTCATATTAGTCTTATTTAGATAATCTTTTAAATCAGGAAGTTTATCTTGAATTATTTGATGTAATACATCTTCTGATGATTTATAATCATTTAAATATGATTTGTATGGTAATTTGAATTTATCCATAGAACTATCTTCTTCACATATGGCCCAAATATCACTTCCACTACCTAAATAATCAGCTAGTTTTGAAGGTAAATATGGATTAATTTTAAAATCTTTTTTTGTAGGAGTATCATTAACAATCAAAATATCTAGTTTTGTAGATAAATTTAGGAATTCCAGTAGAGATACTTGGTTGTTAATAATAATACTTTCTGAAATGGATAAATCACTTATTAAATTTTTGATAAAGTTTGCATTTGATGTGAAAAAGTGAATTCTAATTCTCTTTTTAATTTTAGGATGTAATTTTTCAAAAGCATAAAACAGGTATTCTAAATGTCTTTTACCAACATATGTACCAAAATATCCAAAGTTTATAAAATTATTATCAATATTATAATCAGATTCTTTCACATGATAATATTTTTTGGGTAGTATGGGGTGGTGTTTTACCTCGGATTTTTCCATTACAAAATTTTTTATATTATATGGAAACTCTGATAACATGATTTCTCGTTGATTATGGTTGGTAAATCTAATTTTATCTGCAAAGACATATGGTAAATATTCACCAAGTAAATATAATCCATCATCTGGGTTAATATGAGGTAAATCTTCTTTTAAATCAATGGATTTATTATTATTGATGGTATCAATCGTTTTGTTAATTTTTTCTAGAAATACTTGGTTGTGTATAACTGAATTTGATGGACGTACCTTATTATTTAAATCATAGAGTAATGGATCTGAAAATTCAGCAGTCCAACAAACATTTGGATGTTTTAATTTATATTCTAATGCTAAAAAATGTGAATCAATAGTCCAAGATCTACTTGTAATATTTTTGTACTCATAGTCTACCTTCTCAATTTCAACCATGGCCTCTTTAGTAAATTGGATTATATCATCTAATGCAATGGGAATAGCTGTTTTTTCTAAGTAAATTCTTTTATTTATATATTTTTCTATAAGATTATTGAAATCATAATCATATTTAACATTACTATTTAGTTTAATTTGAAAGGTATCTACTTTTTTATTAGCTTCCATAATTCTTTTAGATAGTACAATTCCACTAACATCATTCATAGGAGGAAATCTAGATGTAATTATTAAATCTTCACAAATATTTGAGGTATTCTTTTCAGTATTTTTATTTTTCATATTATCACAGTTTATTTTTCATCAGAATATTTTTCTAAGTAGTCTAATTCAACATAACTCCTTGATTTTAAGGTTCTTAAATAAAATAATTTGTTAGGTTCATTTAAATTATTTAACATAAGAGAATCAATTTTTTTATCTTCATGTAATTTTTGAAAATCATCATGCATTAAATCCCAAAAAGTATTTTTATATTTTTCTTCCATCATATGATACCATTGGGAGACATAATTTATTTTATAATTAGTTAATTGGTATTTATACATATTAACTAAATTCAATTCTTTGAAAATACTAATTACTTTATTACTTATGGGTATTACATCAAAGTATTTATTATCATATTCAGAAGTTATAGATGATGTATGTCTACTGCGTAAATAAAAATGTTTTTTTAATAACGACATTCTTTTAGCTTGCAACATCACACCCCAAAAGAAGGGATTATCTTCAAAAAGAAGTTTTTCAGCAAAGTGGACTTTTTTTACTAAACTTCTTTTATATATCTTCTGACATGCACTTATTGATATACTGAATATAATGTTAGAAATATCTTCATGTGAGAAAACTTTATTTTCAAAATCATCAGGAATAGGTGTTAAATTGTAGTAACTATCCTCATAATATTCACCAGTTTCTTCTGAATAATTTTTCATTAAGAATAATAAAATGTCTAAATCATTTAATTTAACTTTTTTATATAATTCTTCACATGTATTTAATTCTATCCAGTCATCAGAATCAAGAAACATAATATATTCTCCAGTAGCCATTTTTATAGCTTTATTTCTAGCTACTCCAGGACCACTATTTTTTTGTGTAAAAAATTTAAATCTATGATCCTTATTTGCATATTTTCTAAATACATCTAAAGTATTATCTGTAGATCCATCATCAGCACAAATTATTTCAATATTTTTTAATGTTTGATTTTTTACACTATTTAAACATCTTTTTAGATATTCCTCTCTATTGTATGCACAGATAATGATGGATATTTTTGGTGTGTTAGATTTTTTATTTGAATTATTATTTTGCATCTGTTCAAGTTCAATTTTTTTAAGTGTTATGTCTTCATCTATTTTAATTAATCTTTTTTCATACTCCTTTTGATTTTTTTCTAAATTATTTGTTATTTTATTAAGATTATCAATGTATTTCACATGTTTTTGATCTATTTTTTCTTCCTGAACTTTTAATTTTTCTTGTAGTTGTATAATATTAGTTTCTTTATCTTCCAAGTGTTTA